>NZ_VPEG01000007.1:0-129788 GCF_013417275.1 Acinetobacter sp. YH16038
TACATTTGATTGTTGATGCACATGGCAATCCTATTGATTTCATGATTACCGATGGAACCACACATGATGTTAAAGTTGCGCCTGATTTAATATCAACATTAGATTTAAAAGAGACAAAAGTGGTATGCGCAGATAAAGGCTATGATTCAGAACCACTGCGTGAACAGATTAGGAAAACAGGGACTAAAGCGAATATACCAAAGAAAACGAATAGCCAATCGAACAATGACCATATGGACTGGTATTTATATAAAATCAGGCATTTAGTTGAAAATATGTTTTGCAGATTAAAGCAATTTAGAGGAATAGCTACTCGATATGACAAGCTGAAAAGAAATTATCAAAGTTCTGTTGCTTTAGCCTGTATATTTTTATGGCTACCTTTATAGGGTTAATTATGAACAGTAAGTGTCAACAGACCCTAATAAAAATAGAAATTATTCAGAATTTACTTATAGCTCATGCTACAGGTAGTAATGAAAATACTAGCGAATATGAAACTTTAAGATTCTATTTATTAAAAGAAGCTGATATTAAAAATTTATTACCAAAATACATTCTAACGTGTAGGAATCTACAGCAATTTTGGCAATTTATTAAATTTGAATATGCAACATATGCTGAAAGACGGGATTTCATTTGGAAGTCCTTTCAACCCATATTAGAAAAACTAGAATTTAGTAGGAAGTCCCTTCTGATCAAATTATAAAGAATGTCGTTCAAAATATAGATTCAGATTATATCCATACAATCTGGAACAAAGCCTTAGAAAGAAGAACGACTGATCCAGATGGTGCAATTACTCTGTCTAGAACTCTTTTAGAGTCAACATGCAAACATATCCTAGATGAGCTAAGTGTAGAATACGGTAATGCTCCAGATATAAACCAGTTGTATAGATTAGTCAGTAGTAATTTAAACTTGTCTCCATCACAGCATACAGAGCAGGTATTTAAGCAAATCTTAGGTGGCTGTAGTGCGATAGTTGAAGGTTTAGGCTCATTAAGAAATAAAATCAGTGATGCTCATGGTCAAGGCAAAAATAATGTGAAGCCTTCTCCTAGACATGCTGAGTTTGCAGTAAATTTAGCAGGAACAATGGCAGTTTTTTTATTTTCTACTTGGGAAATGAAAAAAGAAAAGACATAAAACAGACTAACTTTTAATGGTCTTTGACAGGATACTTACACAGCCAGTTGAATTTCCTTTAACCCCACCTTCAGCGTATTCACATAATCAAAAGCATTATTAATACTGTCCTGATCACGCCAAACGATTAATCATCCGACCTAACCAGAATTGCCACAGATTCATGAATTTCAGGCTTGGCCATCTAGGTGCTATACACATTATGAGAAGTAATTTAAATCACCTCCAGATATGGTAAGTTCAGTGAATCAGCCGCCTGTTTCCAGCCTTCACCCGATTCATTGTCGAATACTGCGTCATGCAAGACACCATGTGTATACCTGAAACAGGAATAAATGTATGAGGTGCAAAGTCTGGTCATGCATAGAAGGTAATTATATGAGTTTTCGTATAAGCTATTGATCTATTAGTATTTTCAATACGTTGGCCTAAATCGTATGATAAGCACCTGTTTTTTGAAGTGAGCAATCTATGGAACTTCGACATTTACGCTATTTTATTACCGTGGCGCAGGAGCAGAGTTTCACTAGGGCTGCTGAAAAGCTGTTTACGGCTCAACCTTCTTTAAGCCAGCAGATTAAAGATTTGGAGCAGGAAGTTGGCGTTAACCTGTTTGAGCGTTCTTCACGAAAAATACAGTTAACCGATGAAGGTAAGGCCTTTTTAATCTATGCAGAAAAAGCTCTAGAAAATGCCAAATTGGCCGTTGCGTCAGCACGACAGGTGGCCCAGCAGAAAAATAACCAGATTCATATTGGTTTTCTGAATGTTGCCGAACTAAAAGTCATGCCACATATTTTGGCCAAGTTGAAAAAGACCATGCCAGATCTGAAAATTCATCTGCATAGCCTGTTCTGTCTGGAACAGCTTCAACGTCTAAAAAATGCTGAACTAGATCTAAGTATTACCCGTTTTCAGATGGATCATCCAGATTTTGACAATATTCATTTATTGACGGAGCAAATTCACTTGGTTGCAGCCAAGCATTTGCACCCAACCGATCGAATACTGAAATTACAGGAACTGAAAAATCATACAATTATTATGTGTGATCAGAATGCATCACCCATATTTTACGAAAGACTGAATGCCTTGATGTTCTTTGATCAGCTAAAGCACGATCAGGTGCTATGGGCGACCAATGTGCTACAGCATATTAACCTGATCAATATGGGGATGGGTTTCAGTTTTGCTCCCGATTATTTATTACGTTTCCTGAATGATGAAGTGAAAGTGATCCAGACAGATCGACCTTTACCCCAGGTAGAACTATATGCAACATTTAACAAGAACTCTCAAAATCCAGCATTGAATATTATTACCGAAGCCCTTAACAATACGGTAAATGCTTGAAAAAATTGTAGGGATATATGCTTAAACTGATTTATTACGTACCAGATGAAAACCTAGAGGAAACCAAGAAGGCCATCTTTGCAGCAGGTGCGGGTGGGATTGGTGAATATACCGACTGTGCCTGGCAAGTGCTGGGAACTGGACAATTTAAGCCCCAGCAAGGCGCAGATCCTCATATTGGGGAAATTGGCCAGCTGGAAAATGTGGAAGAATGGCGGGTCGAAATTCTTGTACCTGATGAAAAGGCGGTTGAAGTGGCGAAAGCTCTAAAAGAAAGTCATCCTTATGAAGAACCGGCATTTGAATTTATCCAGCTTTTAGATATAAAAGTTTAAATTTTAAAATTGATATAAACCGACGGTGCATTAGTGTTAATGTGCCGTCTATCTATATATAAAAACACCTAATCTGCTTTTATTATTATAAAATTCGTCAGAACAACTCAAATAAAAGAATAAAACAAGGAATATAACAATGCAGTTGCCAAAACCGCTGAATAGCATGCTCAAAAATACGCTGAATAAATCTATTCAATACGGCGCAGAAATCCTACATAACCGTATTCCATATTCCCATGATAATCCTTATCTGGATGGTATTTTTGCACCGCAGCGGCAGGAGCATTTTTCAACTCAATTGAAGGTAGAAGGGCAGATCCCGAAAGAATTAGATGGCGCTTTGATGCGAATTGGCCCGAATCCCATTACAGTGAAAAATCCAAAAATTTATCACTGGTTCACCGGTGATGGGATGATTCATGCGTTACGGCTTAAAGAAGGGGAAGCGCACTGGTACAAAAGCCAATATGTCGGTGCGGATAGTGTACAGAAGAAATTACATCGACCAGTGATTTCGGGAAAAAGTCGTGGCGTAGCTGATCCAGTAAATACCAATATCATCAATTTTGCTGGGAAAATCTGGGCATTGGTCGAAGCGGGTGCTTATCCCATCGAAGTGAATAGTGAACTGGAATCTAAGTGCCATCATCTGTTTGAGAATGATGATCCAGACTTACCATTTACTGCACATCCACATATTGATCCGGATACCGGTGATATTCATGCGGTTTGTTATGATGGGCTAACCCATAATAAAGTCTTTTATCTGCATATCGATGCCAAGGGCAAACTGAAAAATCATGTTGAGATTCCAGTCAAACATGGTCCGATGGT
The DNA here is from genome assembly GCF_013417275.1 of Acinetobacter sp. YH16038. Classification (NCBI taxonomy): domain Bacteria; kingdom Pseudomonadati; phylum Pseudomonadota; class Gammaproteobacteria; order Moraxellales; family Moraxellaceae; genus Acinetobacter; species Acinetobacter sp. YH16038. The sequence continues at coordinate 3,675 of NZ_VPEG01000007.1, forward strand.
ACGTTCTATTCAAGGTCCAATTGAAGATCAGGATCTTCGATTAGAAAGATTTATCTTCGAAAAAGGAACAGGGGAAGTGAAACGGACAATCTTATCGGATGTTAAACAGGAATTTCCACGCATTAATGAAGCTTATACCGGGCGGCCATATCGTTATGCTTATAGCATTTCCTTTGGCGAATTTGATGATCCTTACCATGTCAGCAGTAATAGCCTGTTGGGTCATGATTTAGAAACTACGACCATAGAAAGTTATTCATTTGGAGAAAATTGGGTCACAGGTGAGGCTATTTACGTCGAAAGAGAGGGTGCACAAGCTGAAAATGATGGTTGGCTGATGTCTTATGTGCATGCTTTAGATTGTGGCCCTTCGAAAGTTGTGATTTTGGATGCACAACATATTAAGGATGGGCCAATTGCCACGATTTATTTACCCGTTCAAGTGCCAGTTGGTTTTCATTGTAATTGGATTGATTATCGGAAGTTGAAAGTAAAATAAAATTATATTTAGGAAAAATTTTAGTTTATTTAAGTCCGTGTGAAATCAAACGGACTTTACTAGATGCTTAAATAAATCTTCAATTCCACTTTTCTTGATATTTTGAGACCCAGTACAATTTGGTTTCTATATCATAGCTACCATCGGGATTAAGGGAAATGATGTAGTGGATATTTTTACCTCGACTTCGATTGCCTTTTCCTTCGGGAATTTGATATTTGTATTTTTCTACCTCTTTAGGGGGAGTAAGTACAATTTTTTTCCATGCTGTGATTGGGAGTTTTGATATACTCTCCTGTTGTGCTGCCATTATAGCTAGTCTTTTTTTTGCTGCTGCTTCTCCTTGAGCGTAACGTAATTCTTCAGGAACACCATATCCTTTTTTTATCTGCTCTTCATAAGTCAACCAAGGCACGTATTCAATAATAATTTGTTGAGGGACATAACCTTCAGGAGATACTTTACAGCTACTATAAGTTGTAATATATCTTTGCTTTTTTATCGCATCTGGTGTTCCTGATAAGTTGCCACATTCAGGCCAATTGTTTTTGTATACTATGCTATGGATCGGCCAATATTTATTATCCATTTCAAAACTAATTCTATTTTTCATAGTTGGTGCTGTTGCTTGGCAACCATTTAAAAGAAATAAACTACTAATTGTTAAAAATTTTATTTTCATTTTGCTTTAACTCCACTTCCTGCATTAAAAGTAAGTGTTGTCCCGTAATTGGCTTTAATCCAGTCTAGGTATTTTTGTGTTTGTATTATTTAAATTTCAAGAGTTTGATCATAAACACTTCCATTTAAAGAAAAATATTCATTTATTTATAAGAAAAATCTAAGGAAAGATGGATTTAAACAGGAGATGGGGTAGTTTTTAAAGTCTCCTGATCATTACCATATACTTACAATAAAATATCAATTCCATTTTTCTTGATATTTTGAGACCCAGTACAATTTGGTTTCTATATTGTAACTACCATCGGGATTCAGAGAAATGATGTAATGGATCTCTTTACCTCGACTTCGATGGCCTTTTCCTTCAGGAACTTGATATTTATATTTTTCTACTTCTTTAGGGGGGGAAAGTACAATACGTTTCCATGCATTAGTTGGAATTTTTTCTATAAGTTCCTCTTGCTTTAAATTCCATATTTTCAATTCCGTCTTTTGTTGCTCGTTAGCAAAACCTAAAACTATGTCGCTTAAAGCTTTTTGAGGATAGTCTCCTAAGATTTTTTCTACTTGTTCCATTGTTAACCAAGGCGCATATTCAATAATAATTTGTTGAGGAACATAACCTTCAGGAGATACCTTACAGCTACTATAAGTTGTAATATATTTTTGCTTTTTTATCACATCTGGTGTTCCTGATAAGTTGCCACATTCAGGCCAATTGTTTTTGTATACTATGCTATGGATCGGCCAATATTGATTATCCATTTCAAAACTAATTCTATTTTTCATAGTTGGTACTGTTGCTTGGCAACCATTTAAAAGAAATAAGCTACTAATTGTTAAAAATTTTATTTTCATTTTGCTTTAACTCCACTTCCTGCATTAAAAGTAAGTGTTGTCCCGTAATTGGCTTTGATCCAGTTAAGATAATTTATGATTTAAAATTTTTTGTTTTAAATGCTTCTTTATAAGAATAAAATCATTATGAAATACTTATATGAGGAAACTATAAAATTATTATTTAGATTTTTCTAATATACTTAATTAAGCGACATCCATGTCATCAAATATTAAGTAAATTAATATTATTAAATCCTTCACATACTACTTTTAAACTTAAACCTTTTGAATAAACAACTCTCGATCAAAACGATACTGCGGGAAGAACACGCCATCTTTGGCACGTTCACCAGCACCAATCACCATCACCGGATATTGCTGATCATTCAGGTCCATAATTTCACGAACCATTGGTTCATCGAAGCCTTCCATCATACAGCTATCAAAACCATAAGCACGTAAAGCCAGTACCAGATTTTCACATGCTAGTGCTGTGGTTTTACTTGCCCAAAGTTTCGCATCAGCAGGGCTAAATGCAGACACTGGCATTTGTTTATCGAGTGTACGTGCTACTTTGAAAGCAACTTTCTTAAAGTTACCAAAGGCATTCAAATAACCGGTCTTGTAGTTGTATGGAATGTACTTATAGTACTTTTTAATGGCTGGTGGAGCCTCAGGAAATGGAAACTCGCTGATATTCAGTTTAGCCATTTCATCTACACGGTCAGTACGTGCCACACAGACAATCAGTTCTGAAGCCGTTTTAGCAGCAAGCTGGCTCATACATGCTTTAACCAGACGTTTTTTCTTGGAGGGGTTTTGCACCACATAAAATGTCCACGGCTGCAGGTTTGAAGAGTTTGGTGCCAGCAAGGCCAAATCCAGACAGGCATCGAGAACCTCGGCAGGAATTGGCTTTTTAGTGAATTTACGTACAGAACGTCGGCTTTCGATGACCTTTCGGAAATTGTCTACATCAATATCCTGAGGTGCAGGTTCGTAGTAACGTTTCTTTTCAGGATTTGAACTATCGGTTGTTTGAGAAGTCGTTTGGGAGTTTTCATTAGTCATAAGCTAGATTCTTTCAAAAAAATAAAAGATTGAGGCAGTCTAAACTGCCTCAATTAAAAGATAAGTTTCAGAATTAGTTGAATTGTGTGAAATCAGGTTTCCGTTTTTGCATAAAGGCCTGAACAGCTTCTGTCATTTCAGGTGAACCGACACGTTTCATAAATATCTCAGCTTCATCATCAATACATTCGATAATTTCAGCCAGATTATGTTTCATTAATGCTTTGGTCTGCTTAATGGAAGCAAGTGGTAAAGCAGCCAAAGTTTGTGCCTGTTTTTCAGCAGCAGCATAGACATCTTCCTCAATGCTATTTACCAGACCTGCGCCCAATGCTTTTTCACTATTAAACCGTTGTGCCGTAAGCAATAGCTCAGCCGCTTTATGATAGCCAGCTTGTTGTACTAACAGCTTACTTGAAGCACCTTCAGGAGACAGGCCAAGACTAACAAATGGAATCTGGAACAGGGCAGTATTGTCACTATAAACCAGATCAGCATGCAGCAGAATCGTTACCCCGATACCAATCGCAACGCCACGAACGGCTGCAATTAAAGGCTTGGAAAATTTTGCAGCAGACTTCAACAGGACAAAAGGAGGGGTATCGCCAGCCTTAGCTTGCAGAGGTGTCTGAATAAACTTCATGAAGTCCTGCATGTCATTGCCGGCACTAAAGTCTGCGTCTTGACCACGTAGAATCACGACACGCACACTACTATCCTGATCCGCTTCATCCAGTGCCTGTGCGATCCATAGATATAGTTCGCCGTAAAGCGCATTTTTTGCCTCGGGACGGTGAATGGCTAAGGTCAATACGCCATGGTCTAAATTCGCATTTAAATGCTGATGCGGTTGTTGAATACAGCTCAGTGTCATCGTACTATCCTTGCTTTATTAATATGAATTTATTGGCGCTTATTATGTCGCAAAAAATTCCCTGCGGCATAACTGATGCGTTCATAAAAGTAAGATGTGCTATGAAGTATAAATTTGATTACCTGGTGTTTATTGGTCGTTTTCAACCTTTCCATCTGGCCCATATGCAAACGATTAAAATTGCCTTGCAGCAGAGCCAGCAGGTGATTCTGGCATTAGGCTCAGCACAGCAAGAACGCAATATTAAAAATCCATTTCTGGCCACTGAACGTGAAGAAATGATCCTGTCGAATTTTTCTGAAGCAGATCAGAAGCGCATTAAATTTGTCCATGTCATTGATGTCTATAATGATGAAAAATGGCAAAAACTGGTGAAATCGCTGGTGTCTGAAGTAGTTGAAGCAGAAGCAAAAGTTGGTCTAATTGGACACTTTAAAGATGAATCTTCTTATTATTTAAGTTTGTTCCCGGAATGGGAAATGGTGGAACTCGATAGCTTGGTCGGCGCTATATCCGCCACTCCTTTACGTGAAGCGTATTATCGCGGTGAAGTGGTGGAATCGGCTTTTCCTTTAGGCACCAGTGAGTTTTTACATAAATTTAAAAATAATGAGATTTATCAACAATTGGTCAACAAGTTTGAACTAAATGATAAAACAAATCTGGGCTAAAACCGTTTTAAGGTAGTGAGTTCATTTGATTGTTAAGGATGAACACAATGAATCTATTCCTGAAAAATATAGCTTATGCGGGTGCTCTATCTGCTATGTGTATATCGGCTGCGTATGCTACAAGCTGGACATTGACGCCTCAAAGTAGTGTCGGCTTTAGCATTAACTCCTTGGGTTTAAATGTGGTAAAGGGAAATTTTCAAGAGTTCAAGGCAACCATGCATTTTGATCCCGATCGGCCACAACAGTCATCTACTGAGTTCACTATGCAGGTGGATAGCCTGGAGGTTTCCAAGCCCAGCCTTAAAAATATGATTATGGGTGAGGATCTGTTTCATGCATCGCGCTATAAAACAATCAATTTCAAAAGTACCCAGTTTAAGCCAAATGGTACGAATCGTTATCAGGTCATGGGTCAACTCACTCTAAGAGGTGTTACTCGACCAGTGGTATTCGATACCACTCTGACACCGAACAAGGCTAATCCTAATTTACTCGATGTGAAATCAACCACGGTAATTAATCGCTCAGATTTTGGGATGAAGAAGGCCACTGCAGGCGTAGGTGAAAAGGTTAATATTCACCTAATGGGGCAGTGGAAAACCCAATAATGTGATATTCAATTTCTGTGAATTCGGCAGGACATATAGAACTGTTTATTGAATTGGACTATTCATGCACTGTTCTGCCTGTTCCAGAATGACTTTGGTTAACTGTTTTAGAGCGGGAGATTGCTGTTTCCAGTGATGCCAATATAAAGGTACATCACAATTGCATTCAGGTAGTATGTCGATCAATGTCCCATTTTGAATCCGGTTCGCAATTTGATAATCCGGCACCAAACCATATCCTAATCCAGAAAAAATAGCGTCCGCAAAGGCGGTCGAGGAGGGAATATAGTGAAAAGGAAAACATTGCTGGTTTAAGCCAAATTGAGCTAACAGTAGATGGCTATGTAAATGATCCTGATCATTATAAATCACAGCGGGTGCCTTACGCAGTGATTCCCGGTGAATGCCTTGTTTAAACCAGGAATGCACAAAGGCAGGTGTTGCGACCATTCTATAATGCATCTGTCCAATAAAATGAGCCTTACAGCCCGGCATGGCTTCACTCTCACTGCTAATACAGGCATTGACTTGACCCTGCTCTAGAAGCTTATGAGTTTCACTTTGAACAGCAACCTGAAGATTCAACGTGATTTTTTCTGCAAGCAGGGTGGTGTTCAGACAGGGAAATAACCAGGTCGCGAGTGAATCCGCATTTACCGCGATATGAATCGAGCTAAATTCTGCTTTATTTTGACCATTTAATTGCTGGATCAATTGCTGCTGTAACAGGCGTTGATGCTGCAAATAATTCAGTAAGGTTTGACCAGCATTGGTCACTTTACAAGGACGCTCACGTAGCACCAAAACTTGCCCCAAATCTCTTTCCAGATTTTGCACTCTTAAAGTGACTGCCGAAGCCGTTATATTTAATACTTTTGCGGCAGCATCAAAACTTTGGGTTTCTGCAACAGCCAGAAAAGCATCACAGTTTTTAGAATTAAGTGGCATAGCTTACCTAAATAAAATTTAGTCTAAATGATATTTTCTTAATTATATTTAATTGAAAAGAATAACATAGATAATGATCCCCATCTTTATAATTCCATGATATTCCAATGTTAAATGCATATATACAAGGTCTTGCAGTAGGCTTTAGCCTGATTATTGCCATTGGTGCACAAAATGCTTTTGTATTGAAGCAGGGCTTGAAACAGCAGTATGTCTTTGCAATCTGTATGTGTTGTGCCTTATCTGATGCAATATTAATTTTTGCCGGTGTTTTGGGGTTTTCACAATTGATGCTGGTCAATCCGCACTGGATCAATATGGCGAAATATCTGGGTGCAACTTTTCTGGCGATCTATGGCGCTCAGCATTTTTATCAGGCCTGGAAGAATGAGCAGCGTCTGGACACAGATCAAAAAGATATACCTTCTTTATATAAGGTTTTGCTGATTTGTTTGATGCTGACCTGGCTCAATCCGCATGTTTATCTGGATGCACTGGTCTTGATTGGTTCCATCTCCACCCAATATTCCAATGCGCAGATACAATTTGCCTTGGGAGCGATTAGTGCGTCCTTTGTATTCTTTTTTGGATTGGGCTATGCAGCACGTTATTTGCAACCTATTTTTCAGCGTCCAAAAGCCTGGAAAATACTGGATGTACTCATTGGCTGTGTAATGTGGTCAATTGCAGTTTCTTTAGTGAACTGAATTGTTCTTTGCAGCAACTCTAAAGAAAAAGGCATGATATTTCTATTCATGCCTTTTTTTGATTTTATGAAAGATCTTAAGCAGCTTGTAATGCTTTCAAATCTTCTAAAACCTGTTCAGCATGGCCAGCAGCTTTTACCTTGCGGTATTCTTTGACCAGCTTGCCATTATGGAAAATGAAGGTAGAGCGTTCAATGCCCATGACTTTCTTGCCATACATATTCTTTTCTTTAATGACATCAAAGTGTTTGCATAACACTTCCTCTTTATCACTGATCAGATTGATAGTCAGATTCTGTTTTTCAGTAAAGTTCTGGTGCGCTTTAACCGAATCACGTGATACGCCCAGAATAGTCGTATTGAGTGCATCGAACTGATCTTTTAAACAAGAGAAACCGACTGCCTGAGTAGTACAGCCAGGTGTCGAATCTTTAGGATAAAAATAGATAACCAGCCATTCTGCATCCAGTTGGGCCAAATTAATTTCACCTGTAGTGGTTGAAAAAGTGTGCTCAGGTAAGCTGATCTCAGACATGGTCTCTCCAATTTTTCTAAATTTTTTCAAAAAAATAAGCCACATTATAGTGGCTTATTCTAGAAAAACATCCGTCAGGATTATTTCTTTTGAGCGGCTTTATTGGCTTCTGCAGCAAGTGAATTTAATTTACCTGCGAGCTGTGGGCCTACACAAGACTGCACATTCTGGCTTTGTTTTTTAACAAAGTCTAAAGTTGCAGGGTTTTTCTTCTGGTTAATGGTGCTTTGAATCTGCCATTTCTGAGCTTGAGTCAATTTACCTTCTGCATCTACTTCACATGTACAAAGCTTATTCACATCAGACTGAGTCAGTTTTTTGTACTTCACTGCCTGTTTGTATGGAATAGCACAGGCTTTAATTAAACCGTCACGTACATTTGAACTGCTTCCAGCATTTTTCATGGCAGTTGTGTATTCTTTTTTCATTGCCTCAAATTCTGCTTTTGCCTTAGCTTGATCATTATTTGCAAAAGATGCAGTTGAAAATAGGGCAGACAAAGAGAGTAGGCTAGTCGCAAGTAATTTGGCTTTAATATTCATAATATGGATTTATAACCTTGATTGATTTTAAAGGTAATAACGTGTCGGGTCTTCAACACCTGCATCAGCAAAACCTTGCTTGCGTAAACGACAACTGTCACATGTTCCACACGCACGTCCTTGGTCATCTGCTTGGTAGCAAGATACCGTTTGACTGTAGTCTACGCCATGTTCTAGGCCTAAGCGAATGATATTTGCTTTGGATAAATGTAACAAAGGTGTTTCAAATTTCAGGGCCTGACCTTCAACACCGACCTTGGTTGCAAGTCGTGCCATGTTGGCAAAAGCTTCAATAAATTCCGGGCGACAGTCTGGATAACCTGAATAATCCACCGCATTAATCCCGATCACAATTGCCTCAGCACCGAACACTTCTGCAGCAGCCAAAGCATAAGATAAGAAGATGGTATTTCGTGCAGGCACATAGGTTACCGGGATACCTTCCTGCAATTGGTCTGGTACCTCAATGCTATGATCAGTAAGGGCTGAGCCACCTAAATTACCTAAATCAATATTGATGACACGATGTTCTACACCCGAGCGTTGAGCCAGTGCACGAGCTGCATCAAGTTCTGTAGTAGAGCGTTGGCCATACATAAAACTCAGTGCAATACATTCATAGCGTGCCTGCGCCCAAGCCAGACAGGTTGTTGAATCTAATCCGCCAGATAACAATACAATGGCACGAGGGCGCATAACAAATACTCCAATATAGTAAATTTACAAAAATTAACGACCAGTTTCATCATTCCATAACAACTTGTGCAGCTGCAGCTGGAAACGAACAGGGAGATGGTCTTCTATAATCCATTGAGCCAGATCACGTGCCAATTGTGGCAAGCGTGCAGCTCCTTTTTCAACTGCAAATGCAGGGGAGAACCAGACTGTACTGACTTTTTCATTCAACTGGTACTGTTCTACCTGCTGTTTTGACCATTCATAATCTTCACGATTACAGATCACAAACTTAATCTGGTCATGCTGAGTCAAATGATCCAGATTTGTAAGCAAATTTCGTGCAACTTCACCTGAAGTTGGCGTTTTTAAATCCAGAACTTTGGATACCCGTGCATCCACTTTAGAAACATCTAACGCACCACTGGTTTCTAAAGAGACTTCACAGCCTAAATCTGCAAGTCGCTGCATCAAAGGCAGGGCGTTCGGTTGCGCCAATGGTTCACCTCCGGTCACACAGACATAAGGCGTTTTAAAATCAAGCGTGGTCTGAATGATGTCATCTAAAGATTTGCGTACGCCACCTTCAAAAGAATACGTAGTATCACAATAGGTACAGCGCAGTGGACATCCGGTTAAGCGGATAAATACGGTCGGTAAACCTGCAGTATTGGCTTCACCTTGTAATGAATAGAAGATCTCCGTAATGCGTAAGCCCGCAGACGGATCAGAAACTGGAATTGCGGAAGATCGAAGCGTATTCATAACAACATTAACCACTGAAAAATAAATAACAATGTATAAAAATAAAAATCCCTACGATCATTGCTGACCGTAGAGACGAGGAGCGGTTGAAGCTCCGGGGAACAAAATGTACCCTCTAAGTTAAGACATCTTAGTCTTCGCGTAGCAGATCGTTCAGGCTAGTTTTAGCACGAGTTTTCGCATCTACTTTTTTCACGATTACAGCTGCATATAAGCTGTATTTACCGCATTTAGATGGCAGGCTGCCTGATACCACAACAGAACCAGCAGGTACGCGGCCATAATGAATTTCGCCAGTTTCACGGTCATAAATCTTGGTAGATTGACCAATGAATACGCCCATTGAAATGACTGAACCTTCTTCAACGATTACGCCTTCAACGATTTCAGAACGTGCACCGATGAAACAGTTGTCTTCAATAATAGTTGGATTAGCTTGAAGCGGTTCAAGAACACCACCGATCCCTACACCACCAGACAAGTGAACATTTTTACCAATTTGAGCACATGAACCTACAGTTGCCCAAGTATCAACCATCGTACCTTCATCTACATAAGCACCGATGTTCACATAAGAAGGCATCAGTACCACGTTTTTCGCCTGGAAAGAACCTTTACGCGCTACCGCCGGAGGAACAACACGTACGCCAGCAGCTTTAAACTGCTCGTCAGTCCAGTCAGAGAATTTAGTATCTACTTTGTCGTAGAAGCGAAGATCACAAGCTTCCATTGGTTTGTTATCGTTTAATTTAAATGATAACAATACCGCTTTCTTAATCCATTGATGAACAACCCATTCACCTTCGATTTTTTCAGCAACACGTAAAGTACCATTGTCCAGGCCAGCAATTACTTCCTCAACTGCTTGACGGATTTCAGCAGGACAGTCTGCTGCTGTGAAATTCGCACGGTCTTCAAACGCTTGTTCAATGATTGTTGAAAGCTGAGACATGATCTTCCTTCCAGAAAAAAATTTCCGATATTTTACACTATATTGCTCTAAAAAGATGGAAAACTAGGAAGGGTCCTGAATTAAATTCGCAAGTAAAGTGATTAGTATCCTTTTCGTATTTTAGATATGTACAAACATTGTTTAAAAAAGGCTTATCATTCAACAAGAAAAATTAATATGTATCAAAAAATAACAAAAGCTCAGCAAAACACGAATAAAAAATATTCATTGGCTCCTTTATATTGAGCTCATCACGAATAACTATTGATGAAAAAAAAGTTCTTTTGAGGAGAGAAATAATGAAAGCTTTATATCAACTTTTAGCAGTATCCGTTCTAGCTGCCACAGCTGGATCTGTCATGGCTGCTGATGAAACAATTGTAACAGATGAAGGCGTAGCTGAATTCTCTTTCTTTAAACCTGCAGCCGTTCGTGCTGAAGTCGGTACTACCGGTTACGGTGGCGCGATCTCTTGGAATGCTAACCCTTATGTAGGTGTTACTCTAGGTTATAATGGTGGTGATATTTCTTGGACTGATGATTTATCAATCAATGGTACAAAATATGACCTAGATATGGACAATAACCTGACTTACTTAAATGCTGAGATTCGTCCTTGGGCGAACTGGTTCTATATGGCAGCAGGTGTCGCTTATATTGATAATGATTATAGCTTAGAACGTCGACCAGGCACGAATGCTTCATTCACAGTGGATGGCGCACGTTTTAGCAACCCAACTGGTGCAGATGTTCGTATCAATGGTGATTTATCATATAAAAATAATATTGCACCTTATGTAGGTATCGGTTTCTCTCCAGCAATTACTAATCGTTGGGGTGTATTTGGTGAAATCGGCGCATACTACAATGGTAATCCAACAGTAGATCTAACAGCTAATCCAGAAGCATATGCAGCAGTTGGTCTTGCTGAAGATGGTCGTTCTTTAGAGCAAGCATTAGCTGATGAGCGAGATGCACTTCGTAACGATAATAAATACGAATGGTTACCAGTGGCTAAACTAGGTGTAAGCTTCCGTTTCTAAGCTGTAGCTGCTAAGCCTAATAAAAAAACGAGCTTCGGCTCGTTTTTTTTTATTTATTAAAAACTATTGAAAGTGATAGCCCAACTTCATACCGACCACCCAAACATTGTTATCATCCACTGCAGATAAGCCTACGAACTGGGGTATAGCAGCGTTTGTATCTGTTTTAGGCTTTTGGAATTTTAAATAATACATTCCTGTAGCGAAATCCCAGTGTTTTAGAAAATTCTGAAAATAGCCCAAACCCACTCCCCAATAGCCGTCACTCGGATTCAAGGTAGAAGCTGGATTTCCCGTACCTGAGTCCCATAAGATTTCAAAAGAATGAATAACAGAAGAAGGCCATTGATGGGCGATTCCAAATTTAGCCGACCATTGATCCTCCTGATAATCAATCATCTTGATATCTTTCACTTCAGGAAACTCCAAAGCGGCATAATCAATCACTGCACCGAATTTTGGTGGTTGAATGACAAAATCTTGCCAGTTTACCCAGCGTAATCCTGCATAAAAAATATTCTGGGAGGGAAGTCCGCTCTGAATATCTAAATTAATAGATTGAGGTGTTTGTATTTTCGTAAAGCTGGGCGTAGTTGTGCCGACTATAAGTGATTCTGTGATTTGCAGTTGATGATTTATGGCTGAACGATAAGTCAGCGAACTTCTAAAGAAATACTCAGGAGTTTGATAGCTAATTCCAGCGAGCCAACCCCAGTCAGCATTTTGTTCAAGCTGAACGTGATAACCATTAAAGACTGAAAAAGATTCACCTACCAAACTTAAATTACCTTCTAAGGTCTGATAACTCAGTCCTGCATAGAGATTCCAGTTTGGATCAGGCTGATATCCAAGAATGGAAGTCAGATTATGACTATCAAACTCAATATCGGCTGCTTCAATCTCTGTAGGCTTACCTGCAAAAATTGGACTATATTGATATGCAACATCGACATGGAAGGGCTGATCGTAAATAAGACCCCAAGAGATCTGTGGATGAAGCTGTAATTTTAATGCAGCATTCGCAACCAACTGATTATTCGCAAGCTGACCCGTGGAAAAATCCTGAATACCTAATTGTTCTAATACTTCGGTATGCTGCACCTGACCGCTGACATTAGGATTTGTCCAGGCAAATGATACTTCGACATAATGCTCCTTTTCAAAAAAGGACTGGATAGTTTGATTGGATTGCTCAAAAGCTGCTGCAAAACTTGTCCCGGAAAAAATCAGTCCATATCCCAAGAGGGAAAATTTGTAGCTCATCATTAATATAATTTATTGAATTATACTGTAATTATGCTTGATTTTTAATGAAATAATCTACTGTTAAAATTAAAAAAAGAGGCAATACGCCTCTTCAATTTAGAAAGCATAATCCATATTATTCATCTGGATAAGCCACTTTTTTCAGTGCCTTGATGTCCGCATCTGGTGAGCATAAAGAAATAAACTCATAACCATAACCACGTAATAAGTGGCCTTTACGTACGGCGATCCAGGTAGTATTTACCCCAAAAATATCAGTTTTAATTTGTTTCAAACGATAGTCACGTTCTGGATCATAAGCCAGATCATTGACAATACCGACACCCATGTTGAGCTCGACATAAGTTTTAATCACATCGGCATCCAGAGCTGACATGACAATATCAACATCTACACCGGCTTCTTCAAAGGCTGAGTCGATTTTAGAACGGCCTGTGAAACCACCATGATAAGTAATAATCGGATAGCCAGCGAGGTCTTCAATACGTATCTGTTCTTTGCTATTTAGCGGGTGATTTTGCGGCGTAATAATACTGTGCTGCCAGTTATAATAAGGCACACTCGCCAGATTTTCTTCAGTCGTTAAGGCTTCAGTCGCAATCCCGATATCTGCTTCACCCTGAAGTAGCATTTCAGTAATTTCCATTGGACTGGCTTGTTGCAAAATCAGATGAACTTTCGGAAATTCTTTTTTGAACTGATTCACGATCGGCGGTAATACATAACGTGCTTGGGTATGCGTCGTTGCAATCGTTAATGTACCTTCATCGACCTTGTTAAAGTCATCTGCAAGACGTTTAATATTGTCTGCATCAACCAGCATACGTTCTACAATACCAAGAAGTGCCTGACCTGGTTCAGTCAGTCCTAATAGGCGTTTACCTTTACGGATAAATAGCTGTACACCAAGCTCATCTTCTAAATCTTTAATATGCTTACTGACACCTGACTGCGAAGTGTAAAGCGCGGCTGAAGCTTCAGTTAAGTTAAAATTCTGTCTAACAGTTTCTCGAATAATTCTTAGTTGTTGGAAATTCATAATTCTTTACTCTATAAGAGGATGGGGCATTTAAAAGCCCCATCTTGCAGTCTTACGCGACCTGGTTTTCAAATAAATGCAGATTTAATGCACTCAACCAAACAGTTTGATCCGGACGGAATTGATGAGCGCGGGCTTCTTCTGGTGTCAGTGAAATTTCAATCAGATTGCCTTGGCGGTCATTCAATTCTGCAACGACTTTTCCTGCAATCCAGAGTTCACGAATGAACGTGGCCTGAATCGCATTCTCTTGTGGTTGTGCATGAATACGCAGTTCATCCGGGCGAGCGAAGACAATGACATTACCCTGAGCTGCCTGTTTAGCGGCATCAAACTGGATACGGTCTTCACCTAGCTGAATAATGCCGCCATTATTTTGACCTTCGAAACGGTTGGCTTGTCCCAGGAAATCAAACACGAATGGGGTTTTCGGTGTTTCATACACTTCACGTGGTGAACCGATCTGTTCTACATTGCCTTTGTTCATCACTACGATTTGATCTGCAACTTCTAAGGCTTCTTCCTGATCGTGAGTGACGAAAATTGAAGTAATGTGCAGTTCATCATGCAGGGTACGTAACCAGCGGCGCAGTTCTTTACGGACTTTGGCATCTAGCGCGCCGAACGGTTCATCCAGTAACAGTACACGTGGCTCAACGGCTAGTGCACGAGCCAAAGCAATACGCTGACGCTGACCACCAGAAAGCTGAGCCGGGTAACGGTCTGCCAGGAAACCTAACTGAACCAGATCAAGCAAACGAGTCACGCGCTTTTTAATTTCTGCTTCCGATGGACGGGTTGAACGTGGGCGTACACGCAGACCAAAAGCCACGTTATCGAATACAGTCATATGACGGAACAGGGCATAGTGCTGGAATACAAAACCCACTTCACGTTCACGAACGTGAACATTGGTTGCATCCTGACCTTCCAGAATTACCTGACCACCGTCAGCAGATTCCAGACCTGCGATGATACGCAGCAGGGTAGTTTTGCCACAGCCGGATGGACCGAGCAGGGCAACTAACTGGCCGTCTGGGAAATCTAGGGAAATGTTTTTCAGTGCATGGAATGCACCAAAGTGTTTTTCAATATTTTTAACTTGAATACTCATGTGGGCATTCCTTAAGAAACTGTTGAATCGTCATTACGTTTGTCTTGTTTTTCCTGGCGCAGTTCGACCCAGGTTTTCAGAACCAGAGTCACAATTGCGAGGAGAGCCAGGAGCGATGACACGGCAAACGCAGCGCTAAAGGTATATTCGTTATATAGAATTTCGACGTGTAGCGGCAAAGTATTGGTTTCACCACGGATATGGCCAGAAACCACTGATACTGCACCGAACTCACCCATGGCGCGGGCATTACACAGAATTACGCCGTAAATCAGACCCCATTTGATATTTGGCAGGGTCACTTTCCAGAAGGTTTGCCAGCCAGATGCACCGAGTACAATCGCAGCTTCTTCTTCTTCAGTACCTTGCGCTTCCATTAAAGGGATCAGCTCACGTGCTACAAAAGGTACGGTAATGAAGATCGTTGCCAGAACAATCGCAGGAACGGCGTAAAGGATCTTGATGTCATTATCCATCAACCAGCCACCCATCCAGCCTTGAGTACCGAAAATCAGTACCAGCATCAAACCTGCAATAACAGGTGATACCGAGAAAGGCATATCGATAATGGTGGTTAAAATTGATTTACCCGGGAAATTAAACTTCGCCACTGACCAGGCTGCAGCTACACCGAATACTACATTCATTGGTACTGCGATCACAGCCGTTAGTAAAGTCAGTTTGACCGCAGATAAAGTATCTGGATGAACAAGGGCTTGGGTATAAACGCCAACGCCTTGTTTAAACGCTTCAACAAAGACCAGAACTAAAGGCAGAATCAGGCAGCTTAAAAAGAAGATCAGTGCAATCGCAATCAGGGTATAACGTACCCAGGTCGGCTCACGGGTCGCATCGCGGGATTGCAATTTTTCAGCCAGCGCATTGCTGTTGGTATTTAAACTCATCGTGCAGTTCTCCCGGTACGGCGGCTCGCCCAAGCTTGCAATAAGTTAATCAGGAAGAGCATTACAAAGGAAATGAGCAGCATCACTACAGCAATTGTGGTCGCACCTGCATAGTCATATTCTTCCAGACGGGAAATAATCATCAGCGGTGCAATTTCAGTTTCAAAAGGCTGGTTACCGGCAATGAAGATCACCGAGCCATATTCACCGACACCACGTGCAAAGGCCAAAGCAAAACCTGTGATCAGTGCTGGCAGCAGAATTGGGAAAATGACTTTGGTGACGATCTGAAAACGGTTCGCACCGAGTGCAGATGCTGCTTCTTCCAGTTCGGTTTCTAAATCAGAAAGAACCGGCTGTACCGTACGGACCACAAAAGGAATACCGATAAAGATCAAGGCCAGGGTAATACCGATCGGGGTATAAGCCACCTTGATGCCAATTGGATCTAAATACTGACCAATCCAGCCAGTCGGTGCATATAAAGAAGTCAGAGCAATACCGGCAACTGCGGTTGGCAGGGCAAAAGGCAGATCGACCAGTGCATCGACAATACGTTTGCCCGGAAAGCTATAACGCACCAGACACCATGCCAGTAACAGGCCAAAAACTACATTAATCAAAGCAGCGATAATGGCTGAACTAAAGCTTAGCTGTAATGATTTCAAGATACGTTCAGAGCTCAGGATTTCCCATAAGCCTTCCCAGCCAATGCCGAGTGATTTAATAAAAACGGCAGAGAGCGGGATCAGAACGATTAATGACAAATACGCTAGGGTAAAGCCTAGAGAAAGACCAAATCCTGGCAGCACTCGGGATCGCTGCGACATGATTACTCCTCAAAAGAGAGAATGCTGGTTAAAGTTAACCAGCGAAAATTAGAAAATAGAATCGGCACAAGCATAATTTGCAGGGACTAAAATGCAAATTTAAAATAATACTTGCTCTCATCAACTTTGCTGATATGGTGCATAGCCTTTTCTGAAATCAAATATTGTTCAATTTCAGGGAAAGGACCAAAACCGGAAGCAACATTGACATGGCCTACAGCTCCCAGATTAACCGGTTTGATCTTCCAGGCTTTCGCCAGAACCTGGGCATCTTCAAAACTCAGCCAAGGATCATTTTCACTGATCAGCAAAGTCGTTGGAGCCTGAATCTTGAGCTGCTGAAAATAGGCGCTGTAATCCATCTGGCTATCACGGGCAAAACCATTTTCCCCAAAACGTGCAGGATTGGCAGGTGCAACCAGAACCAGATTTTTGACTTTAGTATTCAGTTCAGGATACTGGGCCAGTGCTGCCACGCTGGTCAAACAGCCAAAGCTATGTGCCACAATTTGTACATCATCTGGAATGGCTTGCAGGGTTTTAACAAATTCTGCGACCCATACTTCCAGTACCGGATGATTCCAGTCTTTTTGCTGCACACGGGAGCAACGCATGAGCCGGTGTTGCAGGCAGGTTTGCCAGTGATTGTATTCACTGCCACCTACACCGGGAACAATAAGCGTATGAGTCATGTCGATGCTCCTGTATGAAATCAGCTTAAATTATTTTTTTGCGCTGTTAGCTTTAACGATCTGGTCAAAAACACCACCATTTTCAAAGTGGGCTTTCTGTACTTTATCCCAGCCACCAAACTCCTGATCAATAGTCACCAGTTTTAATGGCTTAAAGACTTGGCTATATTTCGTCAGTACTTTTTCATTACGTGGGCGATAGAAGTTACGTGCTGAGATTTCCTGACCCAGTGGTGAGTAAAGGAAGTTTAAATAACCCTGGGCCAGGTATTTGTTACCTTTTTTATTGGCATTCTTTTCAACAATTGCCACGGGTGGCTCAGCTAGAATTGACAGGGAAGGAGTCACAATTTCAAACTTGCCCGGTTGTTCACGAAGGGCTAAATGTGCTTCATTTTCCCACGCCAGTAATACGTCACCGATGCCACGTTCAGCAAAAGTGGTGGTTGAACCACGCGCACCTGAATCAAGTACTTTGGTTTGTTTATAGATTTTACGAACAAATTCTTGTGCAGTTTTGTCGTTACCGCCCGGTAAGTGTTTTGCATATGCCCAAGCTGCTAAATAGTTCCAGCGTGCACCGCCTGAGGTTTTAGGATTTGGTGTGATAATCGCTACACCCGGTTTTACCAGATCACCCCAATCCTTGATGCCCTTTGGATTTCCTTTACGTACCAGGAATACAATAGTAGAAGTATATGGTGTTGAGTTTTGTGGTAATTTTTTCTGCCAGTCTGCAGGTAACAGTTTGGCTTTTTCAACCAGTACATCAATGTCAGCGGCTAATGCCAAAGTTACGACATCGGCATCCAGACCATCAATCACGGCACGTGCCTGTTTACCTGAACCGCCATGTGACTGTTTAAAGTTGATGCTTTGGCCAGTACGGCTTTTCCAGTATTTACCAAATTCTTTGTTGACGTCTTCATAGAGTTCACGCGTCGGATCATAAGAGACATTCAGAAAGTCGCGCGCTGCAGCAGAAAACGAAGTTGCTGAAATAACAGCAGCAAGAACCCCTAGTTTTAGTTTTGTTGAAATGCTCATGTGAACCTCAAACTCTTACACGTTTTGTAACATGAGTGAAGAATAAACCTATTCTTTATGCATAAAAAATAATTAAAAATGAATTTTATATGAAAATATAAGATAAAAGATTTTATAAGTATTTGAAACAACAATAGCCTTATTCAATAAGGCCATTGCATAGACATTTATTATTACGATTTTGTGCTATTTGCCTTTACGATCTGATCAAAGATACCGCCATTGGCAAAGTGTTTTTTCTGTACCTTGTCCCAACCGCCAAACTCTTTATCAATAGTCACCAGCTTCAGCGATTTAAAGATATTGCTGTATTGTTTTAATACTGCCGCATTACGTGGGCGGTAGAAATTCTTTGCAGCAACCGTTTGACCTGCAGGTGAGTACAGGTAGTTCAAATAAGCTTTAGCCAGATTTTCATTGCCATCTTTTTTAGCATTCTTTTCAACGATTGCCACTGGTGGCTCAGCCAGAATCGACAAAGAAGGAGTGATGATTTCAAACTTGCCAGGCTGTTCACGAATCGCCAGATGTGCTTCATTTTCCCAAGCCAGCAATACATCACCGATACCACGTTCAGCAAAAGTGGTGGTTGAACCACGTGCACCTGAGTCGAGTACTTTAGTTTGTTTGTAGATCTGGCGAACAAAGTCTTGAGCTTTAGTATCATTGCCGCCTGGCTGATGTTTCGCCCAAGCCCAAGCTGCTAAATAGTTCCAGCGCGCGCCACCAGAGGTTTTCGGGTTTGGTGTAATGATTTCTACGCCAGGTTTCACCAGATCGCCCCAGTCTTTAATGCCTTTAGGGTTGCCTTTTTTCACCAGGAAAACGATGGTTGAGGTATAAGGTGTTGAGTTTTGTGGGAATTTCTTTTGCCAGTCTTTAGGTAGCAGGCCACGAGCAGCGATTTCATCAATGTCTGCAGCTAGGGCCAAAGTCACGACGTCCGCATCCAGACCATCAATGACAGCACGTGCCTGTTTACCTGAACCGCCATGTGACTGTTTAAAGTTCACATCCTGACCAGTAGATTTTTTCCAGTAAGCACTGAATTCTTTATTAAAGTTATCGTACAATTCGCGAGTTGGGTCATAAGACACGTTCAGGAAGTCTTTTGCAGATACGTTAAAAGCGGTTGCTGAAATAAGTGCTGCCAATACCCCAATTTTTAATTTACGGATGTTCATATTTGCCTCAAATGTTTCTTTGTTTTGTTGGATGGGGCAAGAATAGCTGGAGATTTTTTGCATAAAAAATAATTAAAAACGAATTTTATGTGAGTAAAACAGATATATAGACAGAGCTTATATTTCATCGCTCTATCCGTCACCAGAGAGACCTTAAAAGCATGCTGTATTTAAAAAATGCTCAACCCGTCAAAGATATAGATGTGCTGGATCGTGCCTTTCATTATGGTGATGGTTGCTTTACTACCGCGCGCATCCGTCGAAACCGGATCGAGTTAGCAGACCGTCATCTAGCCCGTTTAAGAATGAGCCAGCAAAAATTAAGTTTGCAGGCTGATCTGGACCTGATTGAAAAAAGTTTGCAAGCGTTATTAAAATCAGAAGCTGAACTGAACGGCACCTTAAAGATTGTACTGAGTCGTGGTATAGGACAGCGTGGTTATAGCCTGCCAGACCATCCGGCAGATCTTTGGGTGTTCTATTATCCGAAAACTGTACAGGACTTCAGTTATGAACAGATTCAGACGGGTGTATTGCAACAGGCCATTGGTCTCAGTATGCCGAATCTGGTGGGGCTGAAAACCTTAAACCGTCTGGAACAGGTTTTGCTTAAACAGGAAGCGGATCAGCATGGCTGGCCGGAAGCACTGGTAACTGATGTGCAGGGTACAATTGTTGAAGGGGTGAGCAGTAATTGCTTCATTCGTATAAACAATACATGGATTACACCAGAACTTCGTTATAATGGCGTCTTCGGTGTGATGCGTGCAGAAATTTTGCAACGTATGCAGGATCAGGGCATTATCTGTCAGCAGCGTGATGTGAAAATGGATGAAATTCCCCATATCGACAGTCTGTTTTTCTGCAATGCGCTCAGTCCGATGAAAATTGCCACTCAATTTGAGCAGCGTGCTTTAAATGTAGATGCTTGTATTGAACTTTTTAACCGTCTTCGATTGAATCAGATGCCTTATTAATATGTCAGCTTCCAAGTCTAAAACCAAAAAGAAAAATAATGCCAAACGCCCTGGTTTCATGAAAGGGATAGTTTTATTTCTAATCGGGATACTCCTGGTTCTAGGGTTGATCCTGAAAGCTAGCCTATGGAAAGATTATCCTGTAGAAGGTCAAAAACAGTTACTGGCAATTAGTAACGGTGAAACCTATTCTGGATTTATTGATCGGCTGGCCAAAGAAAATTATGTCAGCTTTCCGATTATTTTAAAGCTGTATCAGCGCATCATGATTCATGACACCATGAAGGCGGGTGTTTATGAAATTCCTCAAGGTATGAGTATCCGTGCAGTACTGGACATGATTTCCAATGCAGAAAATGCTCAGATGAACCGGATATTAGTGATTGAAGGCACGACTTTTAAACAGCTGATTGATGCCTTAAAGAAAGATGATCTGGTGACTAAAGAAGTGGTGAATTTGCCAACCGATCAATTGCTCAAAGAACTCAATATTCCATTCAATCATCCTGAAGGTCTGTTTGCTCCGGATACCTATTTCTTTGCCAAAGGTGAAACGGATCGCAAGATCCTAACCGATCTTTATCAGCGCCAGATGAAGTCTCTGGATCAGGCTTGGGAAAAACGTGCTTCAGATCTGCCATATCAGAATAAATATGAAGCGCTGATCATGGCATCGATCATTGAAAAAGAAACCAGTCTGGATAGCGAGTTACAACAGGTGTCTGGCGTATTTGTGCGCCGTTTGAAAATTGGCATGCGTCTACAGACAGATCCAACCGTGATTTATGGTATGGGTGAGAATTACAAAGGTAATATTACTCGTCAGGATTTACGCACTCCAACACCCTATAACACCTATACCATGGCTGGCTTACCACCGACACCGATTGCCTTGCCAAGCAAGAAAGCCATTGAAGCAGCGATGCATCCGGACAATTCACAAAATATTTATTTTGTTGCAACGGGTAATGGTGGGCATAAATTCAGCAGCAGTCTGCAAGACCACAATAGAGCAGTGCAAGAGTATCTTTCTGTTTTACGTTCAAAAAATAAGGAATGAGCATGTTTATCAGCTTTGAAGGCACTGAGGGTGTAGGGAAAACCACACTCATTCGTCGTATCTATGATGATTTTATTGCTCAAGGTAAAGAGGTCGTGTTGACCCGCGAGCCGGGTGGCACACCAATGGCAGAACAGATTCGTTCGCTGTTATTGGCCGTAAACCACGAAGAAGCGATGTGCCATGATACAGAGTTATTGCTGATGTATGCGGCACGTGCCCAGCATCTGGCACAAGTGATTTTACCCGCTTTAAATGCTGGAAAAATTGTCTTATGTGATCGCTTCAGTGATGCCAGTTTTGCCTATCAATGTGCAGGACGTGGACTCAGTGAAGACAAGCTGAATCTGTTAAATCAAAATTTTGTGGAACGTATGCCAGATATTACGTTCTGGCTGGATGCACCGATTGAACTGGGTATGAATCGCGCTCGTGCCCGAGGTGCGCTGGATCGGTTTGAGCAAGAGAAAGTTACTTTCTTTGAGAAAGTTCGCGCTGGATATGCAACACTATGCCAGCGTCATCCAGAGCGGATTAAATGTCTGGATGCAACTCAAACACCGGATCAGGTGTTTGAACAGGCGCTGTCTTATTTAAAATAATTTTATTCTAAAGATATTTTTGGCATACTTTTCTCTAGTTATTTCAAGGAAGAATCTTCTATATTGGAATAAATCAGGAAGATAAGACATGATGAAAAGTACAAGAGAAGAAATCATCCAGTTTTTACAGCAGGAATTTCCGCAGAGCCTGGAAAAGTGTCAGATCGAAGCTGTAGTGCCTCAGGGTGCAACCATACTGTATCGAGTCAGTGAACAGGAACTGCGCCCCGGCGGCACGGTATCTGGGCCCACCATGATGACCTTGGCCGATCTGGCTTTATATATTGCCATTCTCGGTGAGATTGGACTGGTTGGTCTGGCAGTGACAACGAACTTAAATATCAATTTTCTGCGTAAGCCTTCAGGCGGGGTCGATCTGCGAGGGGAAAGTAAATTGATGAAAGTGGGGAAGGCGCTTATTGTGGGAGAAGTCTGGATTTATTCGATTGATCAGGAAGAGCCGGTTGCCCATGTGACAGCGACCTATTCGGTTCCACCACGTAAAGAACCCATACACTCCTTAAAATGCTGATTAACTCATACAAATCATATGCTTTATTTAAATAACCTGATTATTCTAAAAACTTAAAAAAATCACAGCCAAAGAAAAGGCAGATGATATTTAAAAATATTAACTGCCTTATTTATATCTTTAAGCATTCACCAAAGGAGTTTCTACTTCAAAACTTGGTGGAATCAGTACAGTTTTGCGTAGCTCAGGCAACAATTCTGGATAATCCAGGGTGAAATGCAGGCCACGGGACTCTTTACGCTGCATGGCACAACGCACAATCATCTCTGAAACGAGTACCAGATTACGCAGCTCGATCAAGTTTTTGCTCACCTGATAATCCTGATAATACTCGGTAATTTCTTTTTTCAACATCTCAATCCGGTGCAGGGCACGTTCTAGACGTTTAGTGGTGCGAACAATACCGACATAGTTCCACATGGTCTGACGCAGCTCGTCCCAGTTTTGCAGAATAACCACATCTTCATCAGGATTGGTCACCTGAGAATCATCCCATTCCGGAACTTCAGGGATAGCTTGATCCGCCTTGAAATTTTCCTGAATATGTTTGGCAGCACTCATGCCATATACAAAACATTCTAAAAGTGAGTTACTGGCCATACGGTTAGCGCCATGTAAGCCGGTATAGGACGTTTCACCAATGGCATAGAGTCCGGCAATATCGGTCTGGCTATTTTCATCTACAACTACACCGCCACAGGTATAATGCGCAGCAGGAACCACAGGAATCATTTCCTTGGTGATGTCGATGCCAAGCTCTAGCAGACGTGCATATAAGGTTGGAAAGTGTTCCTTGATGAAGCTTTCATCTTTATGGGTAATGTCTAGCCAGACATGACGAATGCCCAGACGTTTAATTTCATAATCAATCGCGCGTGCCACAATATCACGTGGTGCCAGTTCAGCACGCTCATCAAAACGCAGCATAAAACGCTCACCATCAGGTAGGCGTAAATACGCACCTTCACCACGCATAGCTTCTGTGATCAGGAATGAACGGGCTTGCGGATGATATAAACAGGTCGGATGGAACTGGTTGAATTCCATATTGGCAACCCGGCAACCGGCACGATAAGCCATCGCAATTCCATCACCGGTCGCGATATCCGGATTGGAAGTATAAAGATAAGCTTTCATAGCACCGCCACAAGCCAGAGCAGTAGATGGTGCTAAGAAAGTGTGGACTTGTGCACTTGCTTCATTGAGTGCATATAAACCTAAAGCGCGATTTTCATCATCTAAGCCCAGTTTTTGTGAGCAGATCAGGTCGATCGCAATGTAATTTTCAAAGATGGTAATATTTTCTTTTTCCTGAGCGCGCTGTACCAACGTGGTAGAAATGGCACGCCCAGTCGCATCAGCTGCGTGAATGATTCGGCGCTGTGAATGGCCGCCTTCACGGGTCAAATGTAATTGTTCCTGCTCATCCAAGGTAAATTGGACGCCGTGTTTCAGCAGAAAATCCACCGAAGGCTTACCACCTTCAACCGTCTGCTTCACCGCATCCATTTCACACAGATGTACACCTGCAATCATGGTGTCATCAATATGCTGTTCAATTGAGTCTGTCTCATCCAGTACTGCTGCAACGCCGCCTTGTGCATAATAGGTACTGGCATCGGTCAGGGTGGATTTGGCAAGAACTGCAATATTAAAATGTTCAGGCAAAGAAAGTGCTAGACTAAGACCGGCACCACCACTGCCCACAATGATCACGTCAAAATGATGGGTAAGGGGAAAATTAGACATGTCCATCAGCTAATTGAAAAAAGTCCGTTAATCAGAGCGCTTTTTTGTACAAAAGGCAAGCGTTTAAGTGCTCATTTATTGATGAAAAAAATTAATAAAAGCTTTAACTTAATGCTTTAGAAAAATTAAAGGTTGCCAACATTCAAGCTTTCGAACATATTTTTACTTAAAATATATGAAGTTTGTGATAAAACCTATTTACATAAATTTATCAACAATTTGGGTGAATAATTTATATGAAAATTCTGGATTTAAAAAAAGGATTATTTGCAGCGACTGTTACCATGAGTGCTGCTCAGTTACAGGCAGTAACACCCGTCGATTTTTCTAACCTGGTTGATCAGGTCAGTCCGGCAGTTGTCAGTGTGAGTGTTGTCAAGAAAATGAGCGAAGAAGAGCTCTTGCAACAACAGGTTCCTGAAATTTTACGCCGTTTCTTTGGTAATCAGGTGATTATTCCGCAGCCACGTGTACCGCAGGAAAAAACTGGATATGGGAGTGCCTTCTTCATTAGTAAGGATGGCTATCTGCTGACCAACCACCACGTAGTTGAAGATGCGTCTAAAGTGACAATTACCTTGAATGATCGTCGGGAAATTGATGCGACAGTCGTAGGAAGCGACGAGCGTACTGACGTCGCTTTATTGAAAGTCAATGGTTCAGGTTTCCCGGAACTGCGTACTGGTGATGTTGATAAATTACGTGTAGGTGAGCCTGTACTAGCAATCGGTTCGCCTTTTGGTTTTGACTACTCCGCTTCTGCCGGCATTGTCAGTGCCAAGATGCGTAACATGATGGGCGAAACAGCCGTACCATTTATTCAAACTGACGTTGCCCTTAACCCGGGGAACTCGGGTGGACCATTATTTAATCAGCGCGGTGAAGTGGTTGGGGTGAACTCACGAATCTTCAGTGGTACTGGCGGTTATATGGGCCTGTCATTTTCGATTCCCATTGATGTCGCTATGGAAGTGGCTGACCAGCTGAAACGTGATGGTAAGGTGACCCGTTCTTATCTGGGTGTAAGCCTGCAAGATATCGACCGTACTTTGGCTGAATCTTATAAATTATCTAAGCCAGAAGGTTCTTTAATTACCCAGGTGGCACCAAACTCGCCAGCGGCTAAAGCGGGTCTGCAAGCCGGTGATGTGATTTTAAAATACAATGGTACTGATATTTCACGCACTAGTCAGTTGCTGAACTATTTGAACCGTTCTGCACCTAAACAGCAGATCCAGTTAGAAGTATTACGTGATGATAAACGCCGTAATATCAATGCAACACTCACGACTGCGCCAGATGAAACGCCAGCCAAAGCAGGTAACCAGGCTCAGCCAAATAAAGGTCCGGTATTAGGCGTTACTATTCGTGAATTAAGCCCGGCTGAAAAAGAGCGTTTAGAGATTAAGGGTGGTGTAGTCATTCAGGACGTCCGTAGAGACGGGATCGCAGCTCAGGCACGGATTATGCCAAATGATGTCGTGACTCAAATCAATGGTAAAGCAATCTTGAACAGTAACCAGTTTGTGGAAGCTGTAGCAGATTTGAAAAAAGGCAGTGTTGCCCGTGTCGGTCTGATTCGTCAGGGTCAACGTGCCATTGTCGGGATGCGCATTTCATAAAATAAATGAATCTTCAATAAAAGACCGCTTGTATAGGCGGTTTTTTATTTTTCGCAATTTACCCGAGGCATAATTTCTGTAGACTCTGTACATAGAAAAAATTGCGATAAAGGATTAGAGAAAAGTGACCGGTATTTTTGACCAAGTTTTAAAGGTACAACCTGAACATATTGATCGTTTAGGACATGTAAATAACGTAGTTTATGTGCAGTGGATGCAGGATGTGGCCTCGGCCCATATCGAGCAATTAGGACTCGGTTTAAATGAATATTTGCAACTTAAACATGCCATGGTTGCAGTTGAACATCATGTCCAGTATCGCAAAGCGGCATTTGAAGGGGATGAACTGATTTTAAGAACCTGGTTAAGTGATCTGAATGCCTTGTATTCATTCAGACAGTATGCTTTTTATCGTCCAAAGGATCAGAATGTCCTATTTACCGGTAGCACGCAGTGGGCCTGTATCGAAATTGCGTCGGGTCGACCGAAGCGTATGTCGCCAAGTTTTACCCAAGCTTATCAGCCCCTCTCAGACAGTATTAACCCTTATGATTTTTCTACTTTATATTTGAGTGAAGAAGCAAAGGTGATAAGAGAAGAATCAATCTAATAAGGTGATGATATCGAGATTGAATAGAAGTTAGCTACCAAATAGGAAGCAGCCCATTTAACAAGCTGTTTTCTTGGAAAAAAGCTGAGGAAAAGAAAATAAAAAATAAAGCAGTTACGTATTTAAGATAAGCGAGAGAGAAGAAAGATAATTCTTTTTCTGTATCTCCATTCTGCTATAATCCTCGGCAATTTCTATTCGGCTTTTGTTATGCAATGACTTTTTAAATTGCATGACGCGTTTTTTTCTCAAGGTAGCCCATGGCGCAAGCTAAAAAATCTGTTGATATTAAAAACATTCGTAACTTCTCGATTATTGCGCATATTGACCACGGTAAATCGACTCTGGCAGATCGTTTTATTCAAACTTGTGGTGGTTTGCAGGATCGTGAAATGCAGGCTCAAGTTCTTGATTCTATGGAACTTGAACGCGAACGTGGGATTACCATCAAAGCGGCTTCGGTCACCTTGTACTATACCCATCCAAATGGCCAAGAGTATCAGTTGAACTTCATTGATACCCCGGGACACGTGGATTTCTCTTATGAAGTTTCACGTTCTTTGGCGGCCTGTGAAGGTGCACTTCTCGTTGTGGATGCAGCACAAGGGGTAGAAGCGCAGTCTGTTGCAAACTGCTATACCGCCATTGAGCAGGGTCTGGAAGTTTTACCAGTACTGAACAAGATTGACTTGCCACAAGCTGAACCTGAACGTGTAATTCAGGAAATTGAAGATATTATCGGGATTGAAGCGACTGAAGCACCGACCTGTTCAGCAAAAACTGGCCTAGGTATTGAAGGTGTGCTTGAAACGCTGGTGAATGTCATTCCTGCACCAACAGGTGAACGTGATGCACCGCTGCAAGCGTTGATTATTGACTCATGGTTCGATAACTACCTGGGCGTAGTATCTCTGGTTCGTGTGAAACAGGGTCGTGTTCGCAAGGGCGACAAGATGCTGGTGAAATCGACTGGTCAGACACATATCATCACTTCAGTCGGTATTTTCAATCCGAAGCATACTGAAACCGATATCCTTGAAGCGGGTGAAGTTGGTTTCGTGATTGCCGGTATTAAAGACATTTTTGGCGCACCAGTGGGTGATACCATTACACTGGCAACTACTCCAGAAGTTCCAACATTACCTGGCTTCAAAAAAGTAAAACCACAGGTCTATGCGGGCCTGTTCCCAATCGATTCCAGTGATTTTGAACCTTTCCGTGAAGCATTGCATAAACTGCAAATCAATGACTCTGCGTTGTTCTTCGAACCAGAAAGTTCTGATGCTCTAGGCTTCGGTTTCCGCTGTGGCTTCTTGGGTATGCTGCACATGGAGATCGTACAGGAGCGTCTAGAACGTGAATACGATCTGGATCTGATTTCTTCAGCACCAACGGTAATTTATGAAGCAGTGATGAAAAATGGCAATACCATTTACATCGACAGCCCATCAAAAATGCCAGATGGCTCAACTGTTGAAGACCTGCGTGAACCAATTGCAGAATGTCATATCCTCGTGCCACAGGAATACCTGGGTAATGTCATGACCTTATGTATTGAGCGCCGTGGTGTACAAAAAGACATGAAGTTCATGGCGAATCAAGTATCCGTTACTTTTGAAATTCCAATGGCTGAAGTGGTGATGGATTTCTTTGATAAATTGAAATCTTGTTCACGTGGTTTTGCGTCACTAGATTACAACTTTGTGCGTTTTGAAAGTTCATCACTGGTGAAAGTGGATGTCCTGATCAACGGTGAAAAAGTCGATGCACTCGCAATGATTTGCCACCGTCAGGATGCACGTCATCGTGGGATCGCACTGGTTGAAAAAATGAAAGACCTGATTCCTCGTCAGATGTTTGATGTGGCAATTCAGGCGGCCATTGGTGCGCAAATTATTGCCCGTTCTACTGTAAAAGCAATGCGTAAAAACGTATTGGCAAAATGTTATGGTGGTGACGTATCACGTAAGAAGAAACTTCTTGCAAAACAGAAAGAAGGTAAGAAACGTATGAAACAGGTGGGTAGTGTTGAAATTCCACAAGAAGCGTTCTTAGCTGTACTGAAAGTTGAACGCTAATACTATAAGGATAATAAGCCCATGGATTTTGATTTTAATTTGATTCTTGTTCCTGCGACCTTATTTTTCGTCGCGGTCTGGTTGCTGGATAAATTTGTTCTGAAACAACGACAGACCAAAGGCAAGGGCAATGAAAACTTCATTATTACTTGGGCTTATGATTTCTGGCCGGTTTTGGCCGTCGTTTTAGTATTGCGTTCTTTCCTGTACGAACCTTTCAATATTCCATCAGACTCTATGGTTCCAACGCTGGAAACTGGTGATTTTATCCTGGTCAATAAGTTTGACTATGGCGTGAAATTACCGATTGTAAATACAAAAATTCTGGATACAGGTAGCCCGGAACGTGGTGATGTCGTGGTCTTCCGCTATCCGCCACAACCAACGATTAGCTATATTAAGCGTGTAATTGGTTTGCCAGGTGATCATATTGTTTATGATCATGGCCAGTTAACTATTAATGGTGAAAAAGTAGCAAAAGTTCCAGTAGAATTCAGTCGTGAAAAAGATCGCCTGGACACGCCAAATTCGATTTATCATAAAGAAACCATTGGCGAACATACCTTCACTATGCGTGAGCTGGAAGGAGTCAATGTAGCTCGTCAGGCTCCATTCCTTAACTATATAGAAAATGGTAAGTTTTCAACTGAAAATGGTTTATATTGGGAAGTGAAAGTACCAGAAGGTCATTACTTTGCGATGGGGGATAATCGCGATCAAAGTGCTGACAGTCGTTTCTGGGGCTTTGTTCCGGAAGAAAACTTAACAGGTCGCGCATTCTATATCTGGATGCATAAAGAACCTGGCTTTAAACTGCCATCGTTTAGTCGAAACGGAATAATCGATTAATTATTTCAGTTAGGAAAATAAAAAATGAAACATCAACAAGGTGCTTCGTATATTGGAATTTTATTTGCAATCGTGGGGTTTGCTTTTCTTGCCAAAGTGGCGATTGCAGTTTGGGGGCCATACTTTGATGATCGTATGGTGGACAATCAGATTGAGGAACTTTTAAAGAGTTCTCCGGCAAATATTGCGCCAGAAAAATTTCGTCAGCAGATGGGTCAGCGTTTAGAAATGAACAATATTCGCGATCTGAAGTTTGATGAAATTGCTAAAGTAACTAACACTGATGGTTTACAGGTGCACAAGAATTATGAAATTCGCAAGAATTTTATATTGAATATAGATTTAGTGATGAAGTTTGAGAAAGATTTTGATCAAAGCACAGTCAAAACTAAATGATGAACGTCTTGCCAAACGGATCGGCTATCAGTTTAAACAAGCTGATCTGTTAAAACTGGCATTGACCCATCGTTCAGTCAGTCATAAACACAACTATGAACGCCTAGAATTTCTAGGCGATTCTCTTTTAGGAATGATCATAGCCAATTATCTCTTTACTGCTTACCCGCAGGAAAATGAGGGCCGTCTGACGCGTATGCGTGCGACTCTTGTCCGACAGGAAGCGCTAGGGAAAATTGCCAATGATCTAAAATTGAGTCAGAACCTGATTCTCAGTACGGGTGAGCTGAAATCGGGTGGTCATCATCGTGAGTCTATACTTGCGGATACGGTCGAAGCCATCATTGGTGCGATCTATGTGGATTGCGGTGATCTCACTGTACTACAGGCGATTGTGCTAAAATGGTACGAGCCGTATTTAGACAATATAGAGCCAACTGACCAGCTGAAAGACCCTAAATCACGC
Organism: Acinetobacter sp. YH16038; assembly: GCF_013417275.1. Classification (NCBI taxonomy): domain Bacteria; kingdom Pseudomonadati; phylum Pseudomonadota; class Gammaproteobacteria; order Moraxellales; family Moraxellaceae; genus Acinetobacter; species Acinetobacter sp. YH16038. Next base: position 34,107 of record NZ_VPEG01000007.1, read on the forward strand.
CTACAGGAATATTTACAAGCACGTAAAAAACCTCTCCCAGTTTACGAGGTTGTAGATATTCAGGGTGATGCCCCGAACCAGCATTTCAAAGTGGAATGCCAGGTAGAAGGCTTGCCGGTCATGGCCGGTGAAGGTTCAAGCCGACGATTCGCTGAACAGGCGGTTGCGGCAGATATTTTAAAACATTTGGAGCATAAGTCTTAATGACTACTCATTCCGATCACATTGATGCTGATCACGAGTCGCAAAGCGACAGCAATGACTTGATTAGTCAATTTTTCAGTGCACAGGGTACTGAAATTCCTTCTGATTATCGTAGCGGTTTCGTGGCGATTGTCGGACGTCCAAACGTGGGTAAATCAACCTTGATGAACCACTTACTGGGTCAGAAACTTTCAATTACTTCACGTAAGCCACAAACTACACGTCATAAAATCGTAGGGATTGATTCACGTGAAAAATCTCAGGCGGTATTTGTTGATACACCGGGGATGCATAAAAAAGAAGTGCGTGCCATCAATAAAATGATGAACCGAGCTGCGCACTCTGCATTGCGTGACGTGAACTTGGTGCTGTTTGTAGTTGATGCACAAAAATGGACCCAGAACGATGAGCTTGTTCTGGAAAAATTAAAAAATGCGGATATGCCAGTCATTCTGGTGATCAACAAGCTGGACACGTTCGAGAACAAGAATGAGGCCTTACCGCTGATTCGTGAACGTGCCAAACTGATGAACTTTGCTGAAATCGTACCGGTGTCTGCACTTCGTGGTGCCAACCTCGAACACTTACGCGATACGATTGCCAAGTATCTGCCATTCCAGCCGCCGCTATATTCACTGGATCAGCTTACCGATCGTTCAGAGCGTTTCCTGGCCTCTGAAATTATCCGTGAAAAGATCATGCGTCAGTTAGGTGAAGAACTACCATACGATTTAACTGTTCAGATCGAATCTTTCAAAACTGAAGAGCCGACCCTGAATGAAAAAACAGGTCGTATGAAGCCGGCATGTACTTATATTGATGCCACTATTTTCGTTGATCGTGCTGGCCAAAAGGCTATTGTGATTGGTGAAAAAGGTTCCAAGCTGAAAAAAATCGGTATGGACGCACGTGTCGATATGGAAAAAATGTTCGAGCAGAAAATCATGCTAACGCTTTGGGTGAAAGTCAAAGGCGGCTGGTCTGATGATGAGCGGGCATTGAAAAGTCTAGGTTATAGCGACATTTAAATTGGATAGGAACGGATCATGATGAAATTTCTGGCAGTCATTGCATGTGTTTTATTTTTGCAGGGCTGTATTCATAAAGTAGTGACCGTTCCTGCCAAAGTTGCCTATAAAACCACAAAGTACGCGGTCAAAGGGACCGCGGCTGTTGTGGGTGCCGCCATTCCTGATGGAGATGACGAAGAAGACGAGAAAAACTCAAAAAAGAATAAAGATTAAAGAAGCAGCCTATGCGTAATGAAGTGCTGCATGGATACCTGATTCATCATCGTAAATATCGCGATCGCAGTCATATTGTGCATTTATTTACCCAGGAATATGGCCGTATCGACGGGATACTGAGACAAAATCCTCCACCCCAATATCAGCCCATCAGCTTGTTAGCTTCAGGCAAATCTGAACTGAAAAACTTCACCAAATTAGAAATTGTTAATCAGCCGATCTTTTTTTTCGGTGATGCCTTCTTTTCTGGCTTTTATCTGAATGAAATCCTGTTGCGTTTATGTCCGCTTGAAGTGCAAATGCCGCTGACCTTTGCCAAATATGGCGAAACGTTGACCGCCTTGCAAAAACTCTCCGATCAGGAAAATCCCAATACTTATTTAAAACAGGTTCTGCGCCAGTTTGAACATATCTTATTAGAAGAACTTGGCTATGAACTGGATTTTTCAGTCGATGCCAATCAGGCACAAATCAATCCCTTGCAACATTACTATTTTCAGTTGAATGAAGGTTTTATGCCTTCGGCCAAGGCCCTGCGCTCAACCATGTCAGGCCAGCAGATTTTAACAATGCAGCACTATGAAAATGGTAGGGATTTTAATCCAGAACAGTTACAATTACTGACGAAGCTATATCGACAGGTGATCACTGCTTTGCTTGGTGACCGACCACTGAAAAGTCGACAATTGTGGATCCAAAATTCTCAATCTCAATCGTAGTTAGGAAAATATTATGGCTGCATTACTTGGTGTCAATATTGACCATGTCGCAACTTTAAGACAAGCACGTGGTACGACGTACCCAGACCCAGTCAATGCTGCATTGATCTGTGAGCAGGCCGGTGCAGAGGGAATTACCCTGCATTTGCGCGAAGACCGTCGACATATTCAGGATGAAGATGTACGTCGTATGCGTCCGGTATTAACTACCCATATGAACCTGGAAATGGCCGTAACTGATGAAATGGTGGCGATTGCTAAAGAAATCCAGCCGCAGCATGTCTGCTTTGTACCAGAAAAGCGTCAGGAAGTGACGACTGAAGGTGGTCTGGATGTGGTTGGTCATTTTGAAGATGTGAAAAAAGCCACCCAGGAACTGTCTGCGATTGGCTGTGACGTGTCGCTATTTATTGATGCAGACATTGCCCAGATTGATGCGGCAGTCGCTTGTGGCGCACCTACAATTGAGCTTCATACAGGTGCTTATGCCGATGCTGACACGCCAGAAGCACAGCAAGTTGAGCTGGATCGCATTATCAAAGGGGCAGAGTATGCGGCTTCTAAAGGTCTGGTGGTCAATGCAGGTCACGGTCTGAACCTGGATAATGTCACTCCAATTGCTGCGATTCCTCAAATTCATGAATTAAATATTGGTCACTCGATTATTGCAGATGCAGTTTTTGTTGGACTGGCGCAAGCTGTACAACAAATGAAGGCTGCAATTAAAGCTGCGCGTTAAGATTGCAAAAGATATATGTCAAATATTGATTATGATGAACTGATGAAGCCTGTTATTGGCTTCTTAGGTTGTGAAACACCAAAAGCCTGGCTCGATGAGGCATTACAGAATCTGGAAATTCTGATGCAGGATCATGCCAACTGTGAGAAGAAAGCAGCCAGTACAGCAATGAACCTGATGTTCCGCTATAGCTTCTTCGTAGATTTACAGGTGAAACTGGCGCAACTGGTCCGTGAAGAAATGCTGCACTATGAACAGGTGCTGGAATTCATGAATAAGCGTGGCCAGCAATGGATTGGACTCAGTGCAGGGCGTTATGCAGGTGGTTTGCGTAAGGAAATCCGTACCTATGAGCCAGAGGCGCTGATTGATGTGCTGGTGATTGGTGCTTTTGTAGAAGCACGTTCTTGTGAGCGTTTCTATGCGCTTGCACCGCTGGTAGATGAAGAACTAGGGCGTTACTACCGTTACTTGCTTAAATCTGAATCTCGCCATTTTGAGGACTACTTGGCCTTAGCTTTAGATGTGGCAAAAACCGCTAAACTGAAAAATCCACAAGAAGATATTCAAAGCCGAATTGAGCATATCCGTGAAGTAGAAAAGAATCTGATTCTTAGTCCAGATGAAATGTTCCGTTTCCACAGTGGTGTGCCTGCAAAAGCAGCTTAAAAAGCTACTCAATTAAGACATTAAAAAATATCCTCCAAATCGGGGGATTTTTTTATAAATATAAGATTCGCTACCTAGCTTATTTATCTATTGAAAGGATTTAAAATAGCCTAAGCATTTTAAAATTTGATTAGAAGGAAAAACTTGAAGTGCAAGATAGCAAAAGCTGTCGTCAATTTTAGAATAACGGCTTATAACAACACATTTGATTAAATGAAAATATAAGCCAATCTCACTAGATAAATAAAAGGGCAGGGTGAGAATATATAAGAGAAAAGAAGAATTGAATCATTTCATAATTGAAATTTCAGGCAATAAAAAAGCCCGCTTTAATGCTGCGGGCTTTCTTGAATTTGGCTCTCCCACCTGGGCTCGAACCAGGGACCTGCGGATTAACAGTCCGTCGCTCTACCGACTGAGCTATGGGAGAATCTGAATGCGATTATAGAGAGATTTTACCAAGGGTCAAGCAAAAACTGTCATATTTACTACAAATTGCACTTATCTGATTTTAATTTAAACGATTGCATTAAATTCTTAAAAAATGCTTGTCAGAACAAATTTCACTTGCTAGATTGAAAACATAAAGTCGTTTGACCGAATGGTCAAACAGTGTGGATTTAAACCTACTTGCCAGCACAAAAATGGCTAAACCGGAGAAAGCGAATGAATACGCTCACTATCCCTCAAATCTTCTCTCAACTGTCTTTTTATCAAGATCATTATCTCGATATTATTCAAGATTCAGCTCAATACTTTACCCCTGTGGCTGGTGCAGAAATCAGTTTATGGCCCTTGGCGACCAAACAATTGTATCTGGGTGACTTGCTGCAATTATGGTTTGCAGAAAAGTGGCTGGTCGAACAAGAACGCCAATTTAGTTTTGAGATCTTTCTGAACACGCCTGAAGCACAGCAAAAAGATCATTATATCTATGCGCTTGCTGGTAATCTTCTGACCGGATCGAACCAGTCTAAAGTGTGGCAGGCTTCTGCTAAAGAAATTCGGGAACTGAGTGTGGCAAATGTTTCCAAGCATTATTTTGAATATCGGGCTTTGACCCAACCGAAGCTGGTAAAAGCACCGCAAGGGAAATGGGGCGTACTTTAAGGCTTAAACACCTTAACAGTCAGAATTGTGAAAAATCATGCAGGTTGCTGTGGCATGGGCATAAATACGACCTTCGTCATCCAGAATTTGACCTTCGGAAATACCTAGGTTTTTACTGAGATTAATTGATTTTCCGATCGCTTTTAGTTCTTGGTTGTTAGGAATTGGACGGCACATTTTTACATTCAGATCAATTGTGCCATAACCGACACCGGCTTCAAGTAAAGTATGAATCGCGCAGCCTGTTACCGTATCTAAAACAGTTGCAGCAAAACCGCCATGTACACCTCCCATAGGATTCAGATGGCGTTCATCAGCTTTTATAAAAAAGGTCACATGTCCCGGTTCGACTTCGCCAGCAGACATGGGAATGGTGGTTGCCATAGAAGGCATAGGCAGGTTGCCCTTAAGCATCTTTTGCATAATCTGCAAACCTGAAAGATTCTTGAGATCCATAGCTTGTCCTTATTATTTTAAATACTGGATTTGAATGACAAGTTTAGGCAGATGGTGCTTCGATCAGCAATAAAAAATTGTATGAGGAAATGTACAAAGCCTTTTACTTATGATGAATCCGGTAAAATGATTAAAAATAATAATACCGAAGAAGAATAATCATGAAAGCGAGATGTTTATGCGGAGCGACTCGATTTGAAGTTCAGCTCAGAAATCATGAAGTTGCTGCCTGTCATTGTTCCATGTGCCGTCGCCAGACAAGTGGACCATTAATGTCGATTGATATAGAAAATATTCACTTTATTGATCAGCAGCATTTATCTGTTGCAAGTACTTCTGAATGGGCAGAGCGTGGTTTTTGCAATGCCTGTGGTACTTTTATTTTCTGGCGGACCAAAGATCATTCCTTTGCCAATATTAATGTATTTACTTTGGAGCAACTGCCAGAGGATCTGGATTTCAATTTAGAAATTTATATAGATCATCAGCCAGCATTTTATTCATTTAACAATCAAACCAAAAAAATGACAGAAGCTGAAGTCATTGCCATGTTTCAGCAACCTGATTCTTGAAATAAATATAATCAGATAAAGGAAGAGTAAGTCTCATAATTTGATCTGATGAAAATAATCTTTTTAAAATTAAGAACACTATATAAGTGCATATATATCATTAAATAAAAATACTGATTAGCAGGTTCGTATTTCAAATAGCATCCTGCTTTTCATGTCATGATCATTCTTTCTTTTGATTAAATTGTTAAATTGGAACGAAAAAAACTCATAGTTTCTGAGCTCAATAAATTATTATTTTCTATAAGCGAACTAAAGATAGAAACTAAACTTTTCTATAAAAATCAATAAATATAAAGATTTATGGCACAAGGATTGTATGTGATTTCCACTGTATATCTCAGTTTTAAATAATTCAGTTTAAAAATAAAACCCGAGAAAAGAATTAAGAATAGAGTGATTTTGCAATGAAACAGTTTTTGCATCTTTGGGTACCGATTTTTTTGAGTAATAGCATCATAATGTTGGTCGGAATATTTGACATGATTTTCCTGTCTCATTACTCACCGCAACATGTGGCTGCTATGGCTGTGTGTTTATCTATTTATTCTTTATTATTTGTTTCGGGGACGGGGATTTTGCAGGGTATGATGCAGGAACTTGCTGAAGCATATGGGCGACGTGCTTTTGATAATATTCAAAAAATTCTGAAACAGAGCATCCTTATTGTCATCGTCCTGTCTGTATTTGCAGGATGGCTATTAACTCATGCAGATCCTTTGCTACATCTGTTAAAAGCAGATAGTGCATTACAGGCTTTGATTCAACCTTGTTTATGGTTACTGGCTTGGACGCTTCCAGCACATTTGTTAGTACGTATTTTATATATTTTAACGCAAGCCTGTGGTGAGGCGAAGCGTGTGTTCTATGCCAATATTTTTTATCTGATATTCAAAGTGAGTTTGGCCTATTGCCTGATTTTTGGGATTCAGGGTTATGTACCTGCCTATGGGGTTAAGGGAGCTTTCATTGCTCATCTGACTGTTCAATGGGCACTATTAGTGGTGTATTACCTGATATTTCTAGAAAAGCAGTTGCGTGTGCACTGGTCCGGACAATTCTTCCATTTTAAGACTTTGCTAAAAATCTTAAGAATAGGCTTACCCTCAGCAATTGTCGTATTTATTGATGTCTTTACAATTAGTGCGATTGCATTATTGATCTTGCCTTTGGGGGAGATAATAGTGAATGCGCATCAAGTAGCGATGGGTTTGGCTGGCCTGCTGTTTATGGTGCCATTTTCGATGAGCTCTGCTTTTAGCATTCTGGTCTCTACCAGGATTGGTGCAAATCAAGTGCAATCTGCCTGGGATTTAACTTTTAAAGCGTTACGTGTGGTGGTCGCAAGCGCAATTGTTTTGGCGATCTTGCTCGTAATTTTTCAAAAACCGATTGTGGCGCTATTTAGTGATCATACGGATGTGCTTAGGGTGAGTCTGGCATTGATGTTCTTATTGTGCTGGATGCATATTTTTGATGCGATTCTGGTGATTAGCGTCAATATGCTGCGCTGCTGGAAAGTGGTAGTCTTCCCCCATGTTTATTTTTAGTGGAGTACTGCTATTAGGTGGATTGGGTGGAGGTTGGTATTTGGCTTATCATCCAGTGTCGCTCTTCAATCTCAACCTGGATGTTTCAGGAATAAGTGGTTTCTGGTGGATGCTGGCTATTTCCTATACCTTTGCCGCATTGATGTGCTTGCTTTGCTTGGGACTTAAATACCGTAAGCATCTACAAACTGCATAAAAAAACCCGCGATCATCGCGGGTTTTTTTATCTAATCAATTAGATTATTTCGCAGCTTTTTCAGCTTCGATAGAAGCAATCGCCTCATCAACGCCTTCGATAGAATCAGCAGCTTTTTTGATACGTGCAAGCGCATCAACTAATACTTCGTCAGCAGTTGCGTAAGAGATACGCATAAAACCACCTAGACCGAATGCATCACCAGGAACGACTGCAACACCAGTTTCTTCCAGTAACCAAGCAGAGAATTCTGTGCAAGAGTTCAGGCCTTTCGCACGAATCAATGGTTTGATGTTTGCGTATGCATAGAATGCACCATCAGCAGGTAGGCAAGAAATACCTTTAATGTCATTCAAGCCATTCACAACCAGGTCATGACGACGTTTGAATGCTTCAACCATTGGTACAAGAACGTCTTGAGGACCATTCAATGCAGCTTCTGCAGCAACTTGTGAAATAGAAGTTGGGTTAGAAGTTGACTGAGACTGGATTTTTTTCATCGCACCGATCAGTTTAGCAGGGCCCGCTGCATAGCCGATACGCCAGCCTGTCATTGCATATGCTTTAGACACACCGTTTAATACGATAGTGCGGTCGTAAAGGTCTGGGGCAACAGTTGCGATGTTGTAGAATTCATCTTCCCAGCGGATTGGTTCGTACATGTCATCAGATGCGATGAATACTTCTGGGTATTTACGCAGTACTGCAGCTAAAGCTTCTAATTCAGCTTTAGTGTAGATCATGCCAGTCGGGTTAGAAGGGCTGTTTAATACAACTAGACGAGTTTTGTCAGTGATCGCAGCTTCTAATTGCTCAGGAGTAATTTTAAAACGTTGTTCTTCACCACATTTCACGATTACTGGTGTACCTTCAGCAATGATCACCATATCTGGATAGCTTACCCAGAATGGAGCAGGGATGATCACTTCATCACCTTTATTTAACAAAGCAAGTGCCAAGTTAAAGAAAGACTGTTTACCACCACAAGAAACCAGGATTTGGTTCGCTTGATAATCAAGGTTATTGTCACGTTTTAATTTAGCAATAATTGCTTTTTTAAGACCTGGCGTACCATCAACAGCGGTGTATTTGGTGAAACCGTTGTTAATTGCTGCAATTGCTGCATCTTTGATGTGTTGAGGGGTATCAAAATCTGGCTCACCTGCGCCCAAACCAATAACGTTGTGACCAGCAGCTTTCAGTTCAGCAGCCTTGTTTGTCACAGCAAGCGTAGGGGACGGTTTGATGGCATTCACACGATCAGAGAGACGTACGTCCACGGCAGTATTCCTTCTTATAGGGATTAAAAAATAAAAAGCACATTATCTTAGCCTAAAATGGTGCACATTGGGCAAAAGAATTTGGAAAAATATACGAAAAAATGCTGAATCAGTGCAACCTTATCTTGAACATCGATAGGTAGTTTAGATAGACATGAACTAAGAATATGCTTTGAGGATGAGAATAATAGGGGAAATATAAACTAAAAATGGCCACTTTAAAGTGGCCATTTATGTGAGAAAGTGTTGTTGTTATGCACTAAAACGTGACAAATCTTCTTCAGGACGGGCAGTCAGCACTTCAATGCCATTTTTTGTTACCAAAAGAGTGTGCTCATATTGAGCCGATAATTTATGGTCTTTAGTGACCACAGTCCATTTATCACCCAGCAGTTTGGTTTGCCAAACACCGGCATTCACCATTGGTTCAATCGTAAAAGTCATACCTTCTTCAAGAACCATACCGGTATCTGGTTGACCATAGTGCAGAACTTGTGGTTCATCATGGAAAGTCGTACCGATGCCATGGCCACAGTATTCACGGACAACGCTAAAGCGTTCAGATTCAACATATTTTTGAATCGCATGACCAATGTCACCAATCGTTGCACCTGGTTTCACCACAGCCATACCACGATACATGGCTTCTTGAGCGACTTTGCACAGACGGTTTGCCAGGATTGAAGTTTCACCACCCACGATGTACATCATATTGGTATCCCCATGGAAACCATCTTTGATGACAGTGACGTCAATGTTTAAAATATCGCCTTTTTTCAGGATCTTGTTTTCAGATGGGATCCCGTGACAGACCACATGGTTTACAGATGTACAGATTGTATGCTGGAAAGCAGGGCGGCCAGGCGCTGCACCATAACCTAAACATGCAGGAATGGCATTCTGCACATTTACAATATAGTCATGACAAATCGTATCCAATTCCAGTGTCGTTACGCCGGGTTTGATATGCGGTTTGATCATATCCAACACTTCTGCAGCCAGTCGTCCAGCGATACGCATCTTTTCGATATCTTCAGCGGATTTGATTAAACGACGGGGAGCTTGATAAGTAGTGTTCATGATCTCTAAAAACTTTTGGAAATTTGTATGTGACTATGGTATAAATAGCCGCCCATTTTATCAAATGCTTTTTCGTGAATATATTTGCGAGGCTGATTGAATGGTGTATTAAAAATCCGCACATATATCGTCACATTACTCTGGGTGCCCGCAAGGGTGGAGAATGCGGATATATGGAGGCCTAACCCAAACTTTAAGGTAAAGAAAATGGCAGATTACAACGTAAGCATGCGCGACCTTCTACAAGCTGGCGCGCACTTTGGTCACCAAACTCGTTTCTGGAACCCAAAAATGCGTCAATACATCTTTGGCGCGCGTAACAAAATTCACATCATCAACCTTGAGCACACTGTTCCTGCGTTAAATGATGCTTTGAACTTCGCTAACCAATTGGCTAGCAAAAAGAACAAAGTTTTGTTCGTTGGTACTAAACGTGCTGCTTCTGCAATCATCCGTGAACAAGCTCAACGCGCTGGTCAACCATACGTAGATCACCGTTGGTTAGGTGGTATGTTGACGAACTGGAAAACTCTTCGCCAATCTATCAACCGTTTAAAAGACCTTCAAACTCAATCTCAAGACGGTACTTTCGCTAAACTTACTAAACGTGAAGCTTTAGAACGTAGCCGTGAGATGGAAAAACTTGAACGTGCTTTAGGCGGCGTTAAAAACATGGGTGGTTTACCTGACGCATTATTCGTAATCGACGTTGATCACGAAGCGATTGCAATTAAAGAAGCTAAAAACCTTGGTATTCCTGTAATCGGTATCGTTGATACTAACTCTAACCCAGACAACGTAGATTACGTTATTCCGGGTAACGACGATGCGATCCGTGCAGTAACACTTTATGCTTCTGCTATGGCTGATGCGATTCTTGCTGGTAAAGAATATGCTCAATCACAAGCAAATGCACAAGCTAAAGCAGAAGAAGCTCCTGCTTCTGAGGCTTAATGCGTTAGACGCTAGCTTGTCATTTTTGCGACACGTGATGGTGGCAAAGTAAGCGTTATGTATGCAGGCGGCCCATGAGAATCCTCTGGGCCGTTTCTGTTCTAAAAAGAATTCATTTTCTACCGAATTTAGGAGATAAACATGACTGCAGTTACAGCAAGCATGGTTAAAGAACTGCGTGATCGTACTGGTCTAGCAATGATGGAATGTAAAAAAGCTTTGACAGAAGCTGGTGGTGACATCGAATTAGCGATCGACAACCTTCGTAAATCTGGTCAAGCAAAAGCAGCTAAAAAAGCTGGTAACATTGCTGCTGACGGCGCGATCACAATTGCTCAAGAAGGCAACAAAGCAATCCTTCTAGAAGTAAACTGCCAAACTGACTTCGTTGCTAAAGACGAAAACTTTGCTGGTTTCTCTGCGAAAGTTGCTGCTGCTGCACTTGCTGCAAACGAAACTGACGCTGCTAAAATCGCTGAACTTAAACTTGAAGATGGCGCTACTGTAGAAGAAGCTCGTATTGCGCTAGTTCAAAAAATCGGTGAAAACATCCAAGTACGTCGTGCGAAAATTGTTGAAGGTGAAAACCTGGCTGTTTACAAACACGGTCTTCGTATCGGTGTTGTTGTATCTTACTCAGGTGATGCTGAAACTGGTAAAGGCTTGGCAATGCACATTGCTGCATTCAATCCGGTTGCTGTAAACGCTGAACAAGTTCCTGCTGACCTTATCGCGAAAGAAAAAGAAATCGCTGAAGCTAAAGCACTTGAATCTGGCAAACCAGCAAACATCGTTGAGAAAATGGTTGTAGGTTCTGTTGAGAAATACCTGAACGAAGTTGTTCTTGAGCGTCAACAATACGTAATCGACAACGACAAGAAAGTTGCTGAAGTTCTTAAAGCGACTGGTACTACTGTTGCTAACTTCGTTCGTTTCGAAGTGGGTGAAGGTATCGAGAAGAAAGCTGAGCTTTCTTTCGCTGAAGAAGTTGCTGCTGCTCAGGCTGCTGCAAAATAATTCGGTAACGAATTAGAAAAAAGCCCCGAATGGGGCTTTTTTTATGACTAAATAAAGAATGATCAAGGAGAAATTATGGCAAATAAAACCAATATGGGGATCGGGGCTGTCATTGCACTTTTGGTGGCTGCTTATTTAGGTCTGGATTTATCAGAATCTAAACAACAGACCAATACTTTTGTACCTTCAGCAGAAGTTGCGATTCAAGAGCAGCCTAATGTTCAAAAAAGTACGCATAAGGTTTCTGATGATACCCAGCGTATAGAGCAAGCTTACCAGCAAAGACAAAGTGATCTTCAGGTTCAGGCGAGCGGTAAGGTGGTAGCGTTATTAAAAGATGATAATGAAGGTTCCCGTCATCAGAAATTTATTCTGGAGTTATCCACTGGTCAAACTGTATTGGTTGCGCACAATATTGATCTGGCACCACGCATCCAGAATATTCAAAAAGGGGATCAGGTTGTGTTTTTTGGTGAGTATGAATATAGCGAAAAAGGCGGGGTGATTCATTGGACCCATCATGATCCATCCAATAAGCACATCAGCGGTTGGTTAAAACACCAAGGAAAAACCTATCAATAAGGGAATTTTCCTTGGTTTTATAAATGTAATGATATTACATACGCTTTAAGCGCACTGTATTGCCTCAGATTGACGAGATTTCCATTTAGGTAGGACTTTGCCTAAATAGGCATCCATGCACCATAACGGGCCAATGAGAAGGAATTGAAGGTCTTTGAAGAAAGAAGGCTTTTTACCTTCGACTTTGTGTCCATAAAATTGCCCAATCCAGGCAAAAACAAACAAGGCAATAAAGAAGCCGATCCCTACAGGCAAGATCCAGATGAACCAAGCCATCATCAGGGTTAGCGCTGCCATTGCCACAGCCAGTACGATATCTAAACGTGCATAAAACACAAAAGCCAGAACCAGGAGCAGGGCAGTTAGTAAAGCGCTAAAGTGCGCCATGATGCCAATAATGGAAAAATAGATGGTAGGCACGCAGACCCAATGGATCAGTTTGTTGGTTTTGTTTTGATGACTTTCACTATATTCATCTAACCATTCGGATATTGTTTTCATTCTATCGCTCCCATCCATGAACGTACTGTCAGTTTTCAAAATATAAAACAGTTTGGAGGTATGGTCAAAATGAAATCGATAGCGGGTGAGTAAAAGCTCATGAAGGCTCATACCTGAATGGAATAACATCGACAGTATTAAGGATAAAAGCAATTCGAATGCTTGCTCTACATCACCAAATAAAAAAGCCACATGACTGTGGCTTTTGAGTTAAATGTAGAGCGGTCAAATCTTATGAGTTTGGCCCATCTACACGCTCAATATTGACATGTGCAGTACCAGCATTGGTAATACCAAGCTGTTTAGCAGCACCGTAAGATAAATCTAGAACACGATTGCCATGGAATGGACCACGGTCATTCACCTTCACAACCACACTCTTACCATTGTTTTTGTTGGTCACGCGGATAAAGCAGTTTAATGGCAGGCTACGGTGTGCAGCAGTCATTGCATTCATATCGAATGTTTCACCACTGGCAGTTTTACGGCCATGGAACTGACGACCATACCAAGATGCTGTACCTGTCTGACTGAATTTACGAACTGTGTTTGAAGCAACATTGTTCAGTTTCTCAATCACTGAAGGCTCTTCTGCAGGAATTGCAATTTTTGCTGCAATAGTTTGACGACGAACTTTATCGCCAGAACGCTCAGTGATTGAAAGGCTGTTCAAATTTGTGAAGTTTGAATTGAAGCTTTGAGCTTCTTTGTTTAATACACGCGCTGCAAGACGCGAATTGTCATGATCATTATTGAATGATGATGACTGGACCATATCTGCTTGCGATTGCGTTAGGGTAACGGTCGCGGCAATGGCCATAAAATACTTCAGAAAAGAAGAATGCATTGAATCAACTCCTAACAGCATGTTTCATTAGATTGGGCCTAAGTAGCTGATAACCCTATAAACATGCCTGATATTTAACTTATGCAACTACATTTAACGAATTGGATAATATTCATGCTGGCAACTGGCTGTCTAGTATTTAATTAAAATAGTTAAAAAAAGTACGCAAAATAAACAATGAGTGATTAAAAAATAATCAATATTGTAACAAGGAGTAAAAAATGCCTAAAATTTAGGCATTTTGTTTAATAAAAATCTTGACTTTAATCATTTACAGGAATTTTTACTGTTATCGGCTCGTAATTTCTGTACCTAAAAGCCACAATGCAGTGGCATACATACGACTACGATTGTACGTGGTAATCACTTGAAAATTCGGATAAGTAATATAGTAAATCGGTCCGTAATTTTCTTGTAATTGAATGACATTGACCATATCAAGATCATCAATACGAACAATCGGATTCATCGGACTGATTCCTTGGGTTTTGATTACTCCATAAGGTGTTGGCTGAGTCAGATCTTTGGCGATGACAGAATCAGGATTCGAACCGCTATAACGGGCAGGGAAGGCAATTGGCTGATCACGTTGCCAGCCATTTTGAGCCAGATAGTTTGCAATTGAACCAATCGCATCTACCGCAGAATTGCGCAGATCGATATGGCCATTGCCATCATAGTCGACCCCATACTTTGGAATATTACTTGGCATAAACTGCGGATAGCCCACAGCACCTGCATAAGAACCCACGATCGAGGATGCTGACACACCATCTTTATATGACCATGCGATCAATGCCGCCAGTTCATCCTGGAAGTATTGCGCACGACGTTCATAACCAAAGCCAAGAGTTGCCAGTGCATCACGGGTCACAAATGAACCCTTGTTGCTGCCAAAACCGGTCTCTACCCCCAAAATACCCAAAATGATCGATTGTGGTACACCAAACTGCTGCTCAGCGCGATTTAGTGTTGCAGCATATTGCTGCTTGAAACGTACACCATGTTGAATCGTACCTTCAGACAGAAAATTGGTCTTATAGGCATACCAAGGCTTACTTTCACCTGGACGATTCATGATATTGATAATATTTGGAAGATTTTTTGCTCCCGTCATTGCACTGTCTACTTGCTGGGCACTTAGACCATAGGTCTGCATAGTGTTTTGCTTGAAACTGGCATAAGAGGGATGATATTGAAAATCGTTGGCCAGGCTTAAACTACTGAGTCCGAATGCACTGACAAGGATCGAAAGCTGCTTCAATTTTTTATAAAAATTCGATTTCAACATCTTGGTATGATTTCCAATTTTTTGATAGGTTTGTGGCTATGTCATTTGAATCGTGCCATGAAAAAGATCAATTCACTTTTCTCAATTTTCTGGCATTAGAGGCAATATTAAAGATAACATTCTGATGAATAGGAGTCATATAAACTCCCTTAAAAACAGGAAAGGGTTGGTTGTTTTTTCAGCATTTTGTATTTTAGTTCACAATAACTGTAACAAGCTATTTCTTAAGCCACAAAAAAGCCTGACCGAAGTCAGGCTTAATCTGCATTATTTGAATAAATATGCGGCTTTATTCAGTAAAGAATAGGGTGTCGTGATATTCTGCCATTGCCTGAAGTTCATCCTTATTTAAATTCAGGATGATTTTATCTGCTGCAATATTAATCGCTTTGATTACCGCTGAAGCACCAATATCAGCAGCCTTGCGTTTAATCATGCCTAAATCTAAGGTTTTATTAAAGTCGACCATGAAATGACGTACAGTCGCTTCACCAAACTGTTTGTACAGATTGCTGAGACTCTGCTTATCGACACTTTGGCCAGTTTTTAATTCTGCATAATGGTGTTTTAGATTGGTGACCAGATTGGCATCCAGAGGTTCACCAATACGGAAATTTCCTTCCGGATCTTTAAACAGGCTGCGTTCAGAAAAAGCAATCGACTCCTTGACGACTTCATTTGGTGCTTTACTCAGTAACTGTTTCAGTAACACTGCCACAGTAGACTTGATATAGCCTGCCAGTTTTTCTGCCGTATCGCGTTTTTCGCTTGCAGGAAAACGGCGTACCAGTTCCGTGAGAATTGCATCAATAATTTCATCATTAATCATTAATGCAGTTTTATCCCGCAGTGGATAAAGCGGTTCACTCGAGCTTTTATTTTTCTGTGCAGTCTGAATTGTATTTAATAGTTCTGCAGAAGGAATAAAACCAAAAAAAGGCATTCTTAAACCTCAATGTTTTTTATTGTCGCGCTAAACGAATAGGGCGAGGCATCCATGTGGAATCCGATACACGACAAGGGTTGATATCCAATCCACCACGGCGTGTATAGGTCGCATATACCATCAGCTTTTCCGGTTTCAGATTTTGCCAGATATCGGCAAACATCTGTTCCACACATTGTTCGTGAAAACCGTTGTGCTGACGATACGAAATAATATAAGCCAAAATACTCTTATAACAAGGTTTTTTGCCCTGATAGCGTATAAATACTGTACCCCAGTCCGGTTGTCCAGTGACTGGGCAGTTACTTCTTAATAAATGTGAATAGAGTTGTACTTCGATATTTTCATCGCTGTACTGATCTAAAGACAATAAAGAAGCATCTGGATGATTTTCCAGGCGTTCCGGAGTCAGGTCATCAATACAGATACCTTCAGGCTTGGAAATTTCAAGTTCATCAACATGGAAAAGATCCAGTGTGATTTCAGCACCGGCAGCTTTTGAGAGGTCTTTTTCTACAGTTGCAATAAAGGCCTCTTTCGAATCAAACTTGGCAAAGTTCAGACTATTGAAATATAGCTTTAAAGACTTTGATTCAATGAGGTTTGGGGAAGATGCTGGCAGGGTAATCCGACCACTAGCTACTTGAGGTACGCCAACAGAATTTAACCATGAAATTTCAAAAACATGCCACCAGTCTTTGCCTTGCTGAATAGCTTCAACATGGGCATATTTTTCACGGGCAGGCGCACGAGAAATTGGGAACAAAATATCGGGTTGATACTCTGTTGGGTAGTTGGTGTCTTTACCAAGGAGAGAATGTTCTACACTCATTATTCACGCATTCCTGAACCACGAGACAATAAATAGTAAGCAATACCGTAAAGCACGGCACACCAGAAAGTAATCACGACCAATGAAACGGAAACATTGACATCACTATGACCTAAAATGCCGAAACGGAACGCATTGACCATATACACGATCGGGTTAACTAAAGAGAGATTTTGCCAGAACGGACTTAAGGCTGAAATCGCATAAAATACACCGCCTAAATAGGTCAGTGGTGTAAGTACAAAAGTCGGGATGATCGAGATATCATCAAAAGATTTGGCATAGACAGCATTAATAAAACCGCCTAGAGAGAATAATAGCGAGGTAATGAGTACTGTATATATAGTCACAAACCAGTTAGTAATATAAAGGTCTGCAAAAAACAGGCTCATGGCACTGACAATAATGGCAACAAACAGACCACGAATTACACCACCCAATACATAGCCCCATAAAATGGCATGTAAAGGTACAGGGCTCATAATTAGCTCTTCAATGCTTTTCTGAAATTTTGAGCTAAAGAAGCTGGAAGAAACGTTGGCATAACTATTAGTAATCACCGCCATCATAATCAGACCAGGGACAATAAACTCCATATAACTATAGCCGCCCATTTCCCCAATACGTGAACCGACCAGATTACCGAAGATCACGAAATATAGACTCATGGTAATGGCAGGTGGCAACAGAGTTTGTGGCCAGATCCGCATAAAGCGGCGAACTTCTTTATGAACGATGGTATATAAGGCGACGCCGAGCTGATTTATATTCATTGTGCAGCTCCATCCAGATTTTTCTCGACCATTTTCACAAACAGTTCTTCTAAGCGATTTGACTTGTTACGCATGCTGCGTACCTGAATGTTCTGTGATTCCAGTAACTGGAACAAATCATTCATGGAATGGGCTTTATCCAGTGTCACTTCTAGGGTCATTGAATCAACTAAATTAAATTTCACACCAATAATTTCAATATTTAATGGCTCAATAGGCGCAGCCAGATCGAAGATAAAGGATTCTTCATTAAGCTGATTCAGGAAGTTCTTCATGGTGGTATCTTCTTTGATCACACCACGGTCGATAATCGCAATCCGACGACACAACATCTCTGCTTCTTCCAGATAATGAGTCGTTAAAATAATAGAAGTACCATTACCGTTCATTTCATTAAGAAAATCCCACATGGAACGACGCAATTCGATATCTACACCGGCGGTCGGTTCATCCAGAATCAATAATTTTGGTTCATGCATCATCGCACGAGCGATCATCAGGCGACGTTTCATACCCCCTGAAAGCATACGAGCTTGAGTAGAGCGTTTTTCCCAAAGACCCAGTTTATTTAAATATTCTTCAGCACGCGCTTGGGCAATTTTTTTAGGAATACCGTAATAACCGGCTTGAGTGACCAGAATATCAAAGGTTTTTTCAAACTGGGCGAAGTTAAATTCTTGGGGTACCACGCCTAAACATTGTTTGGCTTCAGAAGGGTGGGTATCCAGATTGTGACTAAAAATTTCAACGGTTCCAGAAGTTTTTCTTGTTAATGAACTGATAATACCAATAGTAGTGGACTTGCCCGCGCCATTAGGTCCTAACAGGGCATAGAATTCACCTTCAGGTACAGTTAAGTTAATTCCTTTAAGTGCCTGAAAACCATTTCCATAGGTCTTCGACAAATCCCTTAATGTCAGCGCATCAGTCATAGAGATCTCAAATGGTGAAAAGTTGAGATATTGTGAGTGATCTTGCAGAATAAACCAAGTCATTCACATGGAATTCTCTGTTGCTGTTTTGGCACACTGTATAAAGGATAGGCATAAAAATAACGAAGTTATAGATAGTTGCTTTACCTTATGCGAATTTTTGTTATGATGTGCGCATTCCAAAAAGCTGCGGCCATAGCTCAACTGGATAGAGTACAGGTCTCCGAAGCCTGTGGCGTGGGTTCGAGTCCCGCTGGCCGCACCATCATTTTATAAGTTCACTTTCCTCATTAGATTAAAAAATCAATTTCAGATCTATAAAATAAATTATGGATTCTCTTCCTCTTCATCCTGATGTTTTTGACGTATTTGATCTCTTTTAACCTGAGGGTCTTGATTCACCCCTAACTGACCGCGTTGAATCTCTCGATCCTGTTTCTCTTGTGGATCTAATTCTTCTTCTGGAAACTCTTCATTCAGTTCTTCATCTGGTTTAGCCATTGGGAATTACCTCTTGGAAATATAAGTAATAATGTCTGTAGAAGATGCTCTTGGACCTCTTATTCTATAAAAGTAGGTAAATTACATTGTTGTATTTATAGTTTGTTTAATCTCATAAATTGTTGTTCCTATAAATAGATGTGCTGAGTAGTTTTTCTCTTAAAAAATTAGTATCTTATGTTCACAATAAAAATGAGATATAGATATGAAAAAATTATTATTCATTGGGGTAATGATTGGGGCTTCTTCAGTTGCTGGAGCGAATACACCATTAGCTATTCAATATGGTAATCCTGTTCCAATAGATAAAGCAGTAATTACAACTACATCTTATCATGCTCAAGAAAACCTAATAAGTCAGTACTCTTTGGCTTTTGGCTATGCCGGTTCAAAAATAGGGTCGGACAGTTTTTTGGGTACCGAATCATTCGATGGGCTGTTTATTAATGGTGAATATCAATCCCATTCGACTACCAGCTTATGGGCCGAATACAAATTTCAAAGTTCAGATATTGATTACAATCAAGTTGCAGTTGGGATAAAAAATAAATTTCTGGAAAATGATCAGCTTTATTCAGCAGTTTCTATAGGTCTGGGAATGAGCTGGGTAGATGAAAGTGAAACGGATGCAGATCTTGGTCGAATCGATCTTGAATTGGATTATTTTACAATTCCCGTTGCATTGGAAGTCGGTTATAAAGTTGCTCCTGAAGCAGATTTATTTGGATCTTTTGGTTATCAATGGATGTTTAACCGTGATACCAAGATTTGCATGAATGGCGCATGTGTCTCTGGCAAGAGTGATGATCTGGACTTGAATGGGGTTACTTATCAATTTGGTTTTCGCTATTACTTTTAGTGGCTAATCAATCGCCTTCATAGCGAACTCTTTTACTTAAGACTTGAAATTGTATTTAGATAAAATTATTCATTTTTCACGTAAATAAAAAATATTTTTATTAAAATTTATATAGATAGAATGTGGGAATAGAAAAGAATAGAGTTATTTATAGCGCTTCCTGGATCCAGCCAAAATATTCTAATCTGCTTTTGAAAAAGCACAATTTAAATATTGTATAAGTCTTCTTTTAGAAGTGTAAAAGCGTATTGTAGGTGAAAAAAATCCTGCTATATTGAACTCATGGTAGGTCATAAAACGAAACGACGCTACCAATAAGTTGGACGGATCAATGACAGTTAGTTGAGCTCGAACTTAGGTTCAGGCAATAAATCTAGCACTAGCCATCCAACACAGAGCCCGCAGCGATGCGGGCTTTTTAATGCAAAATTTTAAGCGAGAGTTGTTAATAATTTTGACTCATTTATTTGTATAGCCCATTCTTCATTAGCGACAATATATAGTCAATAAAAGGTGCTCGCTAAAAAATCTTACATATTCGTTTGAAAGCCTTTCAAATAACTATGTTATAAGAATTCAGACAAGCAAATTTAATAATGCCAATAAAGGGAGGTATGACGATGACAAAAGATTTAATTGAAGTGCAAGTCAAAAACCAGTATGGCAAAGTCCTGAATGTAAAAGCATTACTACGTGCTGGTGCTCAGCATAGTGATCCGTCCCAGCGTTTGGAACAGCAAGTCGAATATATTGTAGTGGATGATGAGATTATCCGGCCAACGATTGAACTGTTATTTGCCAGTGAGCAGACCGACTGTATCTATCGTGTTTTGGACCCTAAATAAGGATCCGGAATTCATTAAGCTGCTTTGCGACCCTTAAAAATGATATAGCTCATCCAATGATGAGCTTGATTTTGATATCTTAGTTCAGCTTCTTTATTAAATAGTTTGATGCAGAATAAAAACTGATAAATTTAATTCAAAGAGATTGGATAAACTTCTATCATTTCTCAGTTTCTTAATTTTTTATGTTAAATAATATCAAGCTATCTACATATATGTATGATCTAAATGAACTTCTTCAAAAATACGCTCTGATAAAAGTATTATTTCAGAAATTTTTTAATGTGACATTTACATCATAACGGTCAAACTCGTCCAGAATTTGATGAAGTGTTTGCTGTCCGAGTTCATCTGCAGGCCTAATATGTACTTCCTGATTGGTCGCGCTGTCAAAACATTCAATTGTTTGAATTAGCCAATGATGTTCGATTGAACTCTTTTGAATTAATACCCGTCGTGGCTGTAATGCGTCACTGATCTGACGGGGCAGTACATAAGTAATCGCAAGTTGTATAGTGTCCAATTCTTCAGCTGGACTCAAAAAAGTGATTACCCAATTACCCACTTTACTGAGCTGCATGGGATTATCGAAGGCATCGAATTCAAGATAATGTTGCATGGGAAGAAAGAGTATTAATTTATATTATTTCCTATATGCACTTGTTTAGAGGTGTGTTCTATCACGCTAAAGTATAAGAATAGTTAGGCGTGAGAAAGGATTAAATATCGAATTATTAAAAATCAATAAATTAATATTGATTTGCATCTATTTTTATTCTGAATAGCGATTAGTTAAGAGCTTTAAAGACTAAGGTAGTCATCTATAAAATACTTTATTTCTCTTGCTGAATAAAAAAATATTATTAGTTAAAAATCCCTCTCCATATTTAGAGAGGGAAGAAAAGATTTCATTTATAGCGTAAGGATCGCGGTATTTTCTAATGCTTTGCGTAGATAAGGATCTAAGTCATCCTGACGAAGTAACCACTGAATATAGTCAGCAGGAAGATCGGCAATCGCAGTACCACGGTGCTTACCAAAATTGATGGTTCGTGGAATACGCGCATCTTCAGATGCCTCATAGAGTTCTTCAATACTGCTGATTTTCAGGTGATGCACAATATGCATCAGAATGTTTGCTGTCAAAATGATATCCATATCGGCGCGATGAGCTTTACGGATCATTTCTCGGGCGCGTTCACTGCCTTTGGTAATCATATAGATTAATGCAGAGATATTATGCGCTTCTGCCTCTGGCCAAACTCGGCGGGCAAGGGCAAGGGTACAAATTGCTTTAATATTCGATGAATCTACACCACATTTTTCTAAGGCACGAATATCATAATCAATATTATGGCCAATGATATAAATAGTTTCTTGCGGGAGTTCAAAACTGCTGTAGTGAGGTTGTCCTTCCAAATCAGATTGCAGAATATGGTGTACAGCCATTGCTGCAAAGGAAATCGGTTCGTCGCATGAATAAAGTTGATCAAACAAGCGACTTTTATCCAGACTGATTTTATGATCTATGATCTCTACAGGCGCATAGGCAATTTCAATGGGTTGACCATTCAAGGTATGGGTTTCAGTATCGAGAATGATAGCCTGCATGACGAAAATATGCCTGAAAAAAAGTGGATATCAAAATCTAACATTATTGTTTCGATCCTGACAATTGAAATGCCGGATTTCATCTTTAATTGCAGACTTTTTGTCTGATACAGAACATTTGTAATTTAGACTCATAAATAAAAGTTTTTAAAGTTTATGTAAATATTTCCAAAACTTAAATTTATTGTATCGGAATGATCATAAATTAAATCGCTATTTATTAGAAAAATAACAAAATAATCTCTTGTATTTAATGGAATAACTTGGGAAATTATGGTCTAGTTTTATCAACGGATAAAGATAAAACTATAAAAATCATGAGAGATAATAATTAAGACAAGGATAAGATCGATGAAACGTCATATATTGACTGGTTCTCTACTCGCGCTGAGCGTAGCTTTAACTGCCTGTAATGATAGCGATGATGATCGTTATTATGAATCCAAACCCGCTATTCCCGTAAATAATATCGACAATCCAGTCGTAACCACACCTGTAGCCTATACCAAAACAGATCTGACTGCTGTTGCTGATGAAAGTGTGGTCATGACCTATAAGATGTTGGGTATTAATAATAAGGAAACCCAAGCGACGGCACTGCTTTTCACTCCAAAAGGAACGCCTCCTGCAAAAGGTTGGCCGATAGTGGCATGGGCACATGGTACAACGGGTGTGGCCGATCAGTGTGCACCAAGTCGCAATGAAATAAATCCTTATATCAAAAATATGATTGCCGGATTTCTTCAAGCTGGATATGTGGTCGTTGCACCTGATTATGAAGGTTTGGGTGAGCCGGGTGGAAAAGAACTTCATCCTTTCCTTAACCTTAAGAGTGAAGCTTATTCGATTACCGATGCTGTAGTCGCAGCAAAAGACTATTTAGGTTCGGATGCCTCTAATCAATGGATGGCTGTCGGACATTCTCAAGGTGGTCAAGCGGCTTTAGGCGCTGCCCAATATGCAGCACGTGCTTCTCAAATGACTTATAAAGGTACGGTAGCTTTAGCTCCTGCTTCTAATTTCAGTCTAATTTTGGCAGGTGGAGAGGCTCAAGCTGGACAAGAACCAGATCTGAATAAAAAGATTCAAACTCTAGCATCTTTAGATACTTTTACCGCGCTGATCGTCGCGGGATTGCGTAATCCGAATCCAAATCTGCAATATAGTCAGGTGTTTAAAGCACCAACAGACGAGATTGCCAAGAATGCTGAAACAGATTGTTATGATGTATTAGGCAACAAATTCGGTACGGCAATGGGGGCTTATGCTCAAACCAATGGAAATCTGGAAGGATACCCGCGTACTCAAGCTAATTTTATGAGTATTCCGGTAGTGAAGAATTTCCTGGATAAAGACTCTCAGCCTTTACAGGTTAAAGTGTCTACACCTGTGATTATTTATCAGGGAGAGGCGGATAGTACTGTTCCAAAGGCTGCAACAGATGTTTTGGTTAGCTTGGCGAATCAGAAACAAACCTCGGTACGATATATTACGGACGGTTCATGGGATCATGGTAGCGTCTATGCACTGAATATCGCTAATATTATTTCAGATGTAAAATCTCTAATGCCAATTCAATAACTTATTTTTATCTCTATAGCTCATGTTTTTTTAAGCATGAGCTATTTTTATTGCAAACTGAATAAAGTTCATGATCGAAATTGGCAAAGTTCATGTTACAATACGCGCCAATCTTAGCACGGCTTAAAAGCCCTAATTTAATAGGACCTCGCTAATGTTTGCCAATATCTCTATTGCTGAATTTGATCCAGAAATCGCTCAAGCAATCTCTAACGAAGATGCTCGCCAAGAAGCGCACATCGAGTTGATCGCTTCTGAAAACTATTGCTCACCAGCAGTAATGGAAGCTCAAGGATCAAAACTCACTAACAAATATGCAGAAGGCTACCCAGGCAAACGCTACTATGGCGGTTGTGAATATGTAGATGTCATTGAACAATTGGCAATTGACCGTGCTAAAGAATTATTTGGTGCTGATTATGCTAACGTTCAGCCACATGCTGGTTCTCAAGCAAACTCTGCAGTTTACCTAGCGCTGCTTAACCCAGGCGACACAGTATTGGGTATGAGCTTGGCTCACGGTGGTCACTTGACTCACGGTGCGAAAGTAAGCTTCTCAGGTAAAACTTATAATGCAATTCAATATGGTCTGAATCCAGAAACTGGTGAGATCGATTATGAAGAAGTTGAACGTCTAGCTGTAGAACACAAACCACGTATGATCGTAGCTGGTTTCTCTGCATACAGCCAAATCGTAGATTGGCAACGTTTCCGTGACATCGCGGATAAAGTTGGCGCTTACCTGTTTGTAGATATGGCTCACGTTGCTGGTCTGGTTGCTGCTGGCGTTTACCCAAGCCCAGTTCAAATTGCTGACGTAACAACAACAACTACTCACAAAACTCTTCGTGGTCCTCGTTCAGGTCTGATCCTTGCAAAAGCAAACGAAGAAATCGAGAAAAAACTTCAATCAGCTGTATTCCCAGGTAACCAAGGTGGTCCTCTGGTTCACGCGGTTGCTGCTAAAGCAATCTGCTTCAAAGAAGCAATGGCACCTGAATACAAAGCATACCAACAACAAGTGGTTAAGAATGCTCAAGCAATGGCTGAAGTTCTAATCGAACGCGGTTACGATGTTGTATCTGGCGGCACTAAAAACCACCTGTTCTTGTTGTCTCTGATCAAACAAGACATCACTGGTAAAGATGCTGACGCTTGGTTGGGTGCTGCACACATCACTGTGAACAAAAACTCTGTACCAAATGATCCACGTTCTCCATTCGTGACTTCAGGTATCCGTATCGGTACACCTGCTGTAACGACTCGTGGTTTCGGTCAATCAGAAGTTCGTGAACTTGCTGGTTGGATCGCTGATATCCTTGATGCTAAAGGCGATGAAGCTGTGATCGCTGCTGTTAAAGAAAAAGTTGCTGCTGTTTGTGCTAAATTCCCTGTTTACGCAAAATAAGCCTAACTTGAGAAAAGCCCCCTCAAGGGGGCTTTTTTATTGGGTGATATTTTTTCTGACTCATCTTCTGCTGCTAGCTTTTACGATGAGTTAAAAGGGAAGATAAGATCAAAGCTTAATCAATCCTATATAGAAAATACTCATCCTTTTATAAAACCAAGTTGAGAAATACAGATCCTATAAATCTGATTTCGAAAAGAGTATTGAGTTTTTCTAAAACTGGTTACATTCTTTGAAAAACAGTTTTATAAGTTGAGTTAAGACACAATTTTTTTAGCAGCTAAAAATAGATTTTTTATATTTGAACTTAATTTAATCTGATTAACCACTTAGAACCTAGATTCATTCGCTTTTTAAAGACTATTCAATCATTCATTAAACAAGGTAGTAAGAATGGCTAAACCAAAAATTATTTTATCTGAACAGGATGTGGAGCGTCTCGAAACCATGCTTGAAAATCAGGACAAGCTCAGTGAGACCATGCTTCAACTGGAAGATGAACTGGCTCGTGCTGAAGTGGTCAAGCCAGAGGACATGCCAAGCAATGTGGTGACCATGCATGCGCGTGTATTGCTGACGATTGCACCATCAATGGAGCCTGTAGAAATCACCTTAGTCTACCCGCATGAGTTTAAAGGTGAAAAAGGGCAAGTGAATGTCGTAGCACCGATTGGAACTGCAATCTTGGGCTTGGCAGAAGGACAGACCATTGAATGGCCACAACCTGATGGTCAGTTGATGAAAGTCACGATTGAAAAAGTGCTGTATCAGCCGGAACGAGAAGGTGACTATCTATAATTTTTTAGTTAATTCGCCAATATAAAAAGGCCCCTATAATCGGGGCTTTTTAATGTCTGTGTTTTAATGCTTGGTGAGTTTATCCAGATAACCCATAATAAATGCAGAAATCACAAAAGTCAGATGCATAATGATGTACCACATGATTTTGTCATTCTCGACGTTGCGGGCATCCATAAAAATACGCAGTAAATGAATCGAAGAAATAGCTACGATAGAAGCAGCAACTTTGAGTTTAAGCGAATTGGCATCCATAGTGCCGAGCCAGTTCAGGCGGGTTTTATTTTCATCAATTTTGAGTTGCGAAACAAAATTTTCATAACCTGAAAACATCACCATCACAATAAGTCCACCAACCATGGTCATATCAACCAGGGAGAGAATTACCAAGATCAGGTCAGCTTCAGTATATTCAAAGATATGCGGCAGGACATGAATGACTTCCTGAAAGAATTTTAAGGCCAGTAATAATAAAGCGAATGATAAACCAAAATAGACAGGTGCCAAGATCCAGCGTGCGGCATACATCGTATTATGAAAAAAACGTTCCATTTTATTCTCAGGTTACCTACTTTATTGTTGATCTTGATCATAAATAATTCATGCTTAAAATTCGAGAATTATTTATGTTTTATAATGCCTTATAAATATTCTTAATTTTAAAAAATCTTAATTAAGACCATAAAATAACTTGGCATTTATTATGCTTATTCTTATTTAGTTGGTTATTAGCCTATTTGAGACCGATGGAAAAGGTTCTAGAGAAAAACAGCAGGTTATAGTCAAAATAATTTGTACAAGAAATGACTGTATGCCAAACTTAATTCCAACAATATCTTCAACTTATATAAATAAAATTCTATGGCCTGAAGCATTCCTTTGCAAAATGCTACATGTTATGTTGAATGAAAAGACGTACTATAAAAATCGAATTTACTGAGTTTAAAGGGCCATGTCACAGATAGATGTTTTGATTCCAATCCAAGACATTGCAGTAGAGCAGAGCGAGATTCTAAGTATCAAGCGCAACGAACTTGTGCCTTTACTCCACGATCAATACAAGCTGAATCATTATGCTGACCCACTTATTCAGGCGCAGTCCGTACTATTAAATGGGGTAGATCCGCATCTGACCCAACAACTGAGCCAGACGATTGAACAGCTGATTCAGATGTTGGCTCAATCAAAAAAATATCTGAAAAAACGTAAATTTAATGCCTTGCAGAAATGGCTGGGTATTGATCTGGACTATGGCTCAAGTCAGGTTGAATACTATAAAAAACTGGACTATTTACTGGATCAGGCAGATCACCTTAGCCGTAAGTTGCAAATTGAAATCCAGAAATCCCAATCGCGATTCCAACAGCTGATCGGTTTACGTGAGCAAATGGCCAAGCATATTGTGGCAGCAGAAGAATTTTTATCTGAATATCCGCAGTTTGTAAGGAATCAGCATCCACTGGATAATTTTTCTGAGCGGCTGTCAAAAAAGGTGCATACCTTAAGAACCTTGCAAAGCAGTAATGACATTGCCATTACCCAGATGCAATTGTCCCAGCAACTGTCTTATAGCCTACTGGATCGGTTTAAAGAAGCACAACAGGTGCTGATTCCGGCCTGGCAATATCATGTCAAACAAAGCCAGACGAAACACTCGACAAGTGATCTGGAAAAACTTGATAATAGCCGGGACAATCTGATTAAAACGTTAAAAAAGTCACTCGAGAAACCCTCGAATACATAACAATATAAGGTGAAACATGACCAAATCTGATGTAGTAAATTTACCTGTCGAAAGCTCAACTGAACTGACTGAACAGAAGTTTCAGCAAATGGATCTCAAAGAGCTGGGCTTGCAGCCTGCCGATTTTCAGGGGGTCTTGGCAGCACGTAAAGAACTGCAGAATATGAGTCATAATAGTGTGGCCGAATATGGCAAAAATATAGCCACCAAAACTTCAAGCTATACCGATGAATTGCTGAATCTGGTACAAAATAAAGATCTGGATGCAACCGGTCAAAAGCTGAATCAGGTGGTGCAGGTGGCACAGCAACTGAATACCAGCAGTATCTTGAACAAGAAAAAAAGTTCAGGATTTCTGGGCAATATCATCAGCAAATTTAAGGGCGTGAAAGATAATTTTGACTCGCATTTCAATACCACTAAAGAACAGATTGATGTACTGGTCAAGGAAATTGAAACTTCACAATCTGGATTAAAAGCCCGCGTTGATACCCTGGATAAAATGTTCGATGGGGTGCAGGAAGAATACAAGCAGCTGGGTATTCATATTGCAGCTGGACGTTTACGTGAACAGGAATTGCAGCAGGAAATTGCTGCGCTTACAGCTTTGCCACAAGATCAGAGCACCACGCAAAAAATCTATGACCTAAATCATCTAGCCAATAATCTGGAAAAACGCATCAGTGATTTACAGGTATTGCAGCAATCTGCGATGCAGACTTTGCCTATGATCCGGATTATTCAGTCCAATAACCTGATGCTGGTGGATAAATTCTATGCCATTAAAAATATCACATTGCCAGCATGGAAAAACCAGATCAGTCTGGCCATTTCACTGAATGAACAGAAGAACAGCGTACAGCTGGCCAATACCATTGATGATGCGACCAATGAGCTTTTACGCCGTAATGCAGATTTATTGCATCAAAACTCGGTCGATACGGCAAAAGCCAACCAGCGTTCTGTTATTGATATTGAAACGCTTGAACATGTGCAAAATACCCTCATTAAAACTGTTAATGATGTGATTCAGATCCAGAAAGAAGGTGTACAGAAACGTACTGAAGCAACGGTACGTTTAAGAGCCTTACAAGATAATCTGAATCATTTGGTGATTGAATCAAGTACCAGTGGATCTAAACCCAACTAAATGCAGTAGGGCCAAGATCTAAAAAAAGGAGTAGAGATTGCCGCCCTTAGATGAATATGCTGTAAATCCTCAGGAAATCAAGCAAGGGGTCGTCGCACTCAAAAAGCGTCAACGTAATTTGATGCTTTTGGGACTGACCACCTCTACGGTCTGTATTGCATCCGTGATAGGTCTATTCTTTCAGCAGGAAATGGTTTATGGCTTTTTTGGCCTGAGTACTCAGCTTCAACAGCTGCATTTACCAGTCAGTGTCGATGCTAATCTGGCCAGTATTGGGGATAGTCCGGATTATTTCTTTGCTCTATTAAGCTGGTTTGGCTGGCTGATTCTGAAAATCTTTGCCTCTTTTATTGGTGCATTTTTTCTGGTTGGATTGCTGAAGAAGTTTCGCTTCTTCTATGTGCGCTTTCAGTCTTTCATATTGAAGTTTGTAGGCTGGCTGATTTCCTTTATCGTGATCTGGTCAGGACTGACTTATTGGCAATATGACCTGAGAAATGACCGTGAAGACGCTTATCAGCAAGTGGTCTATTACGATAGTAATATCAATGATAGTGAAGTGGCTCGTTATCTGGTTGATTCCGATATTGCTTCACCGGTGAAATCTTATTTACTTGCCCAAACTGCACTCTTGCATAAGCCTGTGGATCTATCCGCAGCCAGACCTTATGTCGCACAAGTAGTTGAAGCAGAGCGGCAGGATAACAAATTTGAACAATACGGATTTAAACCGGAACAGATCTGGACCATGCAGCAACAGGTCTATGGCAAAAGTCTAACGCCTGTGGCACAAAGTGTAGATCGTCAAGCCCAGCAAGCCGAACAAGTCAGCAAGATTACCAATGTCATCATTATTGGCATTGCCATCTTATTTGCCTTGCTTAGCTTAATCATATTTGTACTAGCTAATTCAATTAAGGGGCGTTCGCTACGTATTGAACAGCGAATCTTCTAAACTTAAAAATGCTCCTTTAAAAGGAGCATTTTTATTTTCCAATCTATATTCGGTTTCTTTGGGATAAAAGGCATAAATTCTAGCGATAATAAAAAATTAAATGAGGAGATGGTTTTTGATCTATAAAAACGATCATTAAGATAAAAACAAACTGTTTTACCTATTTTTGTTATTCACTTAATATAGCTTCATCGAATAAATATTTACTCCCTTGGAGACGTTAGCAATGTTAGATCAAAATACTTCAGCTCAATTAAAAACACTACTTGAACGTTTGGAGGGCCCGATTGAATTAGTGGCAACTCTGGATGGCTCTGACAAATCAGCCAAAATCAAAGAACTGGTTGAGGAAATCGCCCAGCTTTCTGATCTAGTGACTGCCCGTTTTGACGGTACCAACAAACGTGCACCAAGCTTTGGTGTGGCAAAAGCCGGTGAACAGCCTCGTGTGTTCTTTGCAGGCTTGCCGATGGGCCATGAGTTTACTTCCCTGATTCTGGCATTGCTGCAAACTTCAGGCTATGCACCAAAAGTCTCTGCCGAAGTTCTGGAATCAATTAAAGGTTTGGGGATCAAATCTGACTTTGATGTATTCGTATCACTCAGCTGTCATAACTGTCCGGATGTCGTTCAGGCATTGAACCTGATTGCCATCTATAACCCGGGTACAACAGCCACCATGATTGATGGGGCTTTCTTCCAGGACGAAGTGGAAGAACGCAAAATCATGGCCGTACCAATGGTGTTTCAGGACAATGAACATATCGGTCAGGGTCGTATGACACTGGAAGAAATCATTGCCAAACTGGATACCAATGCTGCAGCCAAAGATGCTGAAAAACTCAATGCCAAAGATGCATTTGATGTCTTGGTAATTGGTGGCGGACCTGCAGGGAATACTGCAGCGATCTATGCAGCACGTAAAGGCATCAAAACTGGGATCGTGGCTGAACGCATGGGCGGTCAGGTCATGGATACCATGGACATTGAAAACTATACGTCAGTGCAAAAAACCCAAGGTCCAAAATTTGCGGCTGAAATGGAAGCACACGTGCGTGAATACGGTGTTGACATCATGAACCTGCAACGTGTCTCTGACATTAAAGGTGCAGATCGCACAGCCAATGGTCTGGTAGAAGTGACTTTAGAAAATGGTGCGAAACTTGAATCTAAAACTGTGATTTTATCTACCGGTGCACGCTGGAGAGAGATGAATGTTCCAGGTGAACAGGAATACAAAACTCGTGGCGTGGCTTACTGCCCACACTGTGATGGTCCTTTGTTCAAAGGTAAACGTGTAGCGGTAATTGGTGGTGGTAACTCCGGTGTAGAAGCTGCGATTGACCTTGCAGGTATTGTTGAGCATGTAACGCTGGTTGAGTTCGATACTAAACTTCGTGCGGATCAGGTATTGCAGGACAAACTGAACAGCTTGCCAAATACGACTGTGATCAAAAATGCACTTTCTACCGAAGTGATCGGTGATGGTTCACAAGTCACAGCGTTGAAATACAAAGACCGTGCAACTGATGAAGAGCACACTGTTGAATTGGCAGGTATCTTCGTTCAGATCGGTTTGTTGCCGAACACTGACTTCCTGAAAGGAACCGATGTTGAGCTAACTAACCGTGGTGAGATTGTGATTAACGAGCGCAATGAAACCAATGTCAAAGGTGTGTTTGCTGCAGGTGACTGTACCACTGTTCCTTACAAACAGATCATCATCGCGACTGGTGAAGGTGCCAAAGCATCATTATCTGCCTTTGATTACATCATTCGCTCTGGTCAGTAAAAAAAAAGAGCACCTGGAATCCCCACATTCCAGGTGCTTCATCTCAAACACCTATTATTATTTTCGCTTTATAGGAACTCAGGATGCTAACACCCGGGTTCCTTTTTTTAGTTATTGTTAGATCAGCCAAAAGCGTCCCCAATCGCTTTTAGCTGTTCCTTTCCTCTGGACAGTTTTTGTTTTCAACCCTTATTTTTATCTTTCCCCAAGGTTGTTCTTAGATGAAGTCATCAGACTTCATGCATCATTCAAGCTTTGAACAGATTCAAACCTTTAAATTTCTCCATTAACTGTTCTTGCGTTTCCCGATGCTCGGGATGCGGCACAATGCATTCAATCGGACAGACGGCAATACAGGTTTGATGATCATAGAAACCCACACACTCGGTACAACGATTGACATCAATTTCATAAAACTTCTCGCCCTCATAAATTGCTTCATTTGGGCATTCCGGTAAGCACATATCACAGTTGATACATTTATCGGTAATCAAGAGCGCCATTTTTTAACTCGCCTGATAAGCCAATGAAGAGGCTGAAATGTCTACAGATGATGATGGCAGATTACG
Source organism: Acinetobacter sp. YH16038 (assembly GCF_013417275.1). Lineage (NCBI taxonomy): Bacteria > Pseudomonadati > Pseudomonadota > Gammaproteobacteria > Moraxellales > Moraxellaceae > Acinetobacter > Acinetobacter sp. YH16038. The sequence goes on from NZ_VPEG01000007.1 coordinate 66,417, forward strand.
GATCAGCAGGGCATACTGCATATCGACATCTGCTGGTATTGGAATTTCAACGATATGACCTGAACCTTTAGCATCTTCAATCAGATTGCCTTGACGGTCTTTGATCTCAGTTAAGGTAAAAGTGATGTTGCCTTTAGTGGTCATCAGCTCTAGTGAGTCACCAACGACAAAACGGTTTTTCACATCAATCTTGATATAGTCACCATTACGCTCTAATACTTCCCCACAGAACTGCTGATGATCGAAACTCGATGAACCATTTTCATAGTTTTGATATTCACTATGTACATGACGGCGTAGGAAGCCTTCGGTATAACCACGATTCGCCAGACCTTCTAATTGAGTCATCAATGAAGGGTCGAATGGCTTACCAGCAAGCGCATCATCAATGGCTTTACGGTAAATCTGCGCAGTACGCGCACAATAGAAATAAGATTTGGTCCGACCTTCAATTTTCAGGGAGTGTACGCCAATCTTGGTCAGGCGTTCCACATGCTGTACAGCACGCAGGTCTTTGGAATTCATAAAATAAGTGCCGTGCTCATCTTCTTCAGCAGCAAACATATCTTCGTCATTACGTTGCAATAACACGGGTTCATCAAACTGATGTTGTACTTGCATATGTGACTCATCAGCATCTTTTGAACAACAGCCAGAATCAATATTTTTAACCGGGATCACATCGCCCGTTTCATCTTCCTTGGCATCCAGTACTTGGTATTCCCAGCGGCAGGCATTGGTGCAGGCGCCCTGGTTGGCATCGCGTTTGTTCATATAGCCAGACAGCATGCAGCGGCCAGAGTAGGCCATGCACAACGCACCATGTACGAACACTTCGATTTCGATATCTGGAACTTGCTGTTTGATTTCTTCAATTTCTTCGATGGACAGTTCACGTGACAAAATTACGCGAGTAAGTCCCATATTCTTCCAGAACTTTACAGTTGCCCAGTTCACAGCATTGGCCTGTACAGACAGGTGAATGTCCATGTGCGGGAAATGCTCACGCACCAGCATGATCAGACCAGGATCGGACATGATCAGCGCATCTGGCTGCATTGCCACGACTGGTTCAAGGTGACGAATAAAATTTTTCAGTTTGGAGTTATGTGGCTGAATATTCACCACGACATAGAATTTTTTGCCAAGCTTATGCGCTTCTTTGATGCCAATCGCCAGATTGTCATGGTCAAATTCATTATTACGAACACGCAAGCTATAACGTGGCTGGCCGGCATAGACTGCATCTGCACCATAAGCAAAGGCATAACGCATGTTTTTTAGGGAGCCAGCAGGTGAGAGAAGTTCGGTAACGTGAGAAATGCTCATGATGAAATCGAAAGACATATAAAAAGTACGTCTTTATTCTAGTCATCTGAAATCAGGATTCAACCTAGTAAATAACTCGGAATTGGCATAATTTAACTCAATTTCAAGTTAAAAGATAAACAGTAAACGATTTAAAATATCCATAAATATTTCAGCTATTTTCAATAGATTCCAGTGTTTTTAAAATCTGGCAATGATTAATCGTGGTTGGGGTATTACAGCTTTCGCGAAGTGCCATTAACTGCTGTTTAAATAATTGTAATTCTTTAATTTTATTTGAAATATCTATAAGGTGCTGATCAATCATCTGGTTAACTTCACAGCAATCCTGTTCAGGATTCTGTTCCAGCTGAATCAGGTATTCAATTTCTTTTAAAGACATACCTAAAGCACGACAGCGTTTGATAAAAATCAAGCGTTTTAAGGCCTCGTCGCCATAATAACGATACTGGTTACTTGCTCGAAAATTCGGCTGAATCAAACCTCTTTTCTCATAAAATCGAATGGTATCAGTACTTAAATCAGCTTTCTTGGCTATATCAGAAATCAAATAATGTGACATAAATACCTCAGGCTTGACCTTGGAGTGACTCTATAGTTTCTAATGACTTTATCGCATTCAGGATAAAAAATCATCGGAGAATAATATGGCCTGTAGTTGTAGTCATGAACCCGCGCCGCCCAAATCTAATAGCAAATTTAAAACAGCTTTATGGATTGCATTATTGATTAACCTGACCTTATTTGGTGTGGAGCTGATCGGCGGTGCTTATGCACATTCATCAGCGTTATGGGCAGATGCGCTAGATTTCTTTGGAGATGCTGTGAATTATGGTATTTCTCTGGCGGTGATTGGTGCAAGTCTGTATTGGCGTGCAACAGTTGCTCTGATTAAAGGATTGACCATGGCAGTATTTGGTCTGGTCGTCATTGGCAAAGTAATTTATGCCTTTATGCAAGGTATTCCACCTGAAGCCATTACGATGGGGATCATCGGGGTATTGGCCTTAATCGCAAACGTTGTCACAGCCATAATTTTATATGCTTTCCGGGATGGCGATGCCAATATGAAATCAGTCTGGTTGTGCAGCCGTAATGATGCAATCGGCAATGTGGCCGTCATTTTTGCAGCAGTGGGAGTCTTTGGCACTGGCAGTCTATGGCCAGATGTTATTGTTGCATTCATTATGGCAAGTCTAGGCTTAAGCGCTGGATATCATGTGGTGAAACAGGCTCTAGCTGAACGAGTATTGAAGCATGAGTCAGCCTGATCCTTAATATTAAATTTAATTATGAAAAAGCTGCTGATCAGGCAGCTTTTCCATTAGCCATAAGTCTAAAAAATAGATGAAAAATAAAGCTTTACAAATGCGATAAATTTAGGAAGAATCATGCGAGAAATTTAGAAAAGATTCATATAACTAAACAATTTAAATTTTTTAGTGTTTTTGAGGGGGAGCAATGAGCTTCATAAAACTACTTTCACTTTCAACTATTATACTGATGACTGGGTGTAGTTCTATGGTCGTCACTTATGACGCATCTGGTCAGGTGATTGGATCATGTAAAGCTACACGTGGTCTGCTTTCAACTGCTAGTGCTCATTGTAATGGATCAGGCAATGCAATTGGTGTGAACTACAATACGGTGGATGCTAAAACAGGTTTATTGCCAGTACCACCAAGTCAAAATCAGATTCATTTAGCACCATAAATCATAGAGGGGAATATCATGAAATTATCAGCACTTATTGCATTAGCAGCGACTATCGTACTAACTGGTTGTGCATCAACAGTGACTACATTTGACTCACATGGCCGTATGATCGGTTCATGCAAAGCAGAAAGCGGTTTTATTATCGGTGGTGGTGCAGGCTGTTCAGGTTCTGCAAATCAGGAAGGTCGCGATCGTTAATTTTTAATGACGATTGCAATAAAAAACCGAAGCCTAAGCTTCGGTTTTTTCCTTATTCATCAAAAAATTATTTTTGATCAGGTAAAGCAAAGGCAATAATATAGTCGCCAACATCTTTAGAATGGCTTGCACCACCTGCAGAAATCACAACATATTGTTTGCCAGTTTTTGGAGATTTATAAATCAGCGGTGCAGCAACAGCAGCAACAGGAAGCTTAGCTTTCCACACTTCTTTACCAGTTTTTGAATCCAGCGCACGTAGGTAATAATCCTGAGTACCTGCGAAGAACACCAGACCAGAAGCGGTTGAAGTAGGACCACCCAGTGTAGGCATACCTAAAGGAATTGGCATATGGGTTTTCACACCTAATGGACCTAATTCTTTGGCTGTACCCATTGGTACTTCCCAAACGACTTTTTTAGATTTTAAGTCGATGGCAGTCATGGTACCAAACGGTGGTTTGTTACAAGGAACACCCAGTTTAGACTGCATGATGTCAATTTTCACACCCGCATAAGGACCAGCCAGTTGTGGACGTACTGTACCCATGAATCCTGGTACTTCGTCAGTTGAGATATGATATTTACTCATATCTTCTTTACGAACCAATGACATACGAAGTGGCATACGCATATCGTTGACGTACATCATGCCAGTAGATTCATCAATGGAGATACCGCCCCAGTTGAAGCCACCGAGCAGGCTAGGCCATTCGATATATGGTTTTTCACCAGGTGCAGTATATAAACCGTTGTAGACAGAGTCTTTAAAGTCTATACGACAAGCCAGTTGGTCAAAGGTTGAGATGCCCCACATATCCTGTTCAGTCAATGTCGCATTACCAATTTGTGGCATGCCAACAGAGAATGGTTGGGTAGGAGAAAGTTTTTCACCTTCAGCACCATTGGTGTCGACTGGACGTTCTTCAACTTTAGTGACTGGTTTACCAGTACGGCGGTCAAGAACGAAGATTTGACCCATTTTGGTAGTTTGAATCAACGCAGGCACTTTTTTGCCATGATCATCAGTCATGTCGTAAAGCACAGGTTGTGACGGCAAGTCATAATCCCAGACATCATGGTGAACAGTTTGATAAGACCAAACAGTTTTACCAGTCAAAGCATTTACCGCAACAATGGCAGAGCCAAATTTTTCTTTGGCTGCGTCACGGTCGCCGCCCCAGTAGTCAGGAGGACCATTACCTGTAGGCAAGTAAACCAGATTCAGGTCTTTGTCATAAGTCGGGATGGTCCACATGTTTGGTGTTTCTAAAGTAAAGCCTTTGCCATCTTTAGGTTCACCAACCAGTTCAGGATTACCGACATCCCAAGCCCAAGCCAATTGACCAGTACGAACGTCATAAGCACGGACAACACCAGAAGGTTCACCATGCACAATATCACGTACCCAACCGCCTAATACAGCGACATGACCCGCAATCAGTGGGGTCGAGGTTGGGTGATAACGTTTACTTTGTTCAGTTGAGCCCATGTCATGCAAGACATCGACTTGACCATTCACACCAAACTCAGGACATAAAGCACCTGTTTTGGCGTTCAAAGCAATTAAACGGCCATCAACAGTAGAAGTCAGGATACGTTGTGGACAAGCTTTAATACCCGGTGCTTGTAAGTCTGCTGCAGTTAAAGATTTGTCTGTAGTTGCATCATAGTAACCAACACCACGGCAAGTGATATGCTCTGCAGTTTTTGCATGTGGATCATATTTCCAAAGTGCTTTACCACTGTCACCATCAATTGCTGAAATGATGTTAGTCGGTGTACATGAATATAAAGTACTACCAATTTGAATTGGTGTATTTTCATCGACACCGGCAGAAGTATCACGACCAGTGTGATAAGTCCAAGCCACTTTTAGATCTTTGACATTTTCAGGGGTAATGTCAGTGTACGGTGCAAAGCGGGTACCGTTACCATTACGACCGAAATATTCCCAGTTGTCCGGGTTTTCTGCATTCGGTTTAGCCAGTGCAGGGTCTTGTACGATATCAACAGGATTGAGGATTTTGCCGTGTGGGAAGAACGCAGCAATCAGGGCTGCGACACAGGCAAAGAAACCGGCAAAGCCAACAAGATTGGCAGCTTTGATTTTTGCAGCATTGAGTGCTGGCAGGCTTTTGCTTGCCCACATGCTGAGGACAAACAGAATAGTTGGAACCACCAGACGTGGGATATATTGCCAGAAGCTCAAACCTTGAACTTCAGCAATAGACCAGAGGAGGGTTGCAATAAAAGTAACAATAGAAAGCCAGAAACCAAAGGCTTTTTTCATCGCATATAAAATGGCGATTGCAACATAGGCAATCCCTGCAATGAGATAATAGCTTGTACCACCGAGGCTGAGTAATTTAGCGCCTTGAATGATCAAGTACAGCGCAACAAGTAAAGTCAGTACGACAACAAAATATCGATAGACTTTAGACCCTGTACGCTCGATAGAGGAGGGTTGTTCAGTGCTCATACCTTGCCTATAAAAAACGGCTTGGTTGCATAAACGGTGAAACAGGAGAATGGGATCAAAACAGATCGAATTAAAAGTTTACAGAGTTTATGTAACTAAGTTTTTAGCGAGGATAAATCCTCAGGAGAAATCAATTACAGTTACATATTCTAACATTTAAGAAGATTTTTTGACTAAAAAATATAATGTGAGTATTGATATTTATCATTTATTTTACTGTTTTAAGTAATTAAATTTTTATAAATACGCTAATTATAAGAAATTTTAAGTAAAGAATAGCTTGGGTTAATTCTTTCAGATTAAGACTTACTGGATATAAAAAACGCATGCTTTAAGCATGCGTTTTAGGATTGCAAAAGCATTTTTGCAGATTATTTTTCTACGAATGCACGTTCAATCACGTAATCGCCCAGAACACCCATACGTGGAGATTCTTTCAGACCGTGTTGATCTAGCAGTGCAGCAACGTCGTCCAGGAATGCAGGAGAACCACAGAGCATTGCACGGTCAGTTTCAGGATTGAAACGTGGTAGTCCGATTTTCTCGAATAATTGACCAGATTCAATCGCAGTGGTTACACGACCTTGCGTATGGAACTCTTCACGAGTAACAGTTGGGTAATACACTAATTTTTCTTTAGCACCCAATTCACCAAAGAATTCGTGGTTTGGAATTTCGTTAAGAATCAAATCTTGATAAGCCAGTTCTGAGATGAAACGTGTACCGTGAACCACGATGATTTTTTCAAAACGTTCATAAGTTTCTGGATCACGGATTACAGAAAGGAAAGGTGCAAGACCAGTACCCGAAGAAAGCAGGTACAAGTTTTTACCTGGGTTTAAATCATCAAGAACCAGTGTGCCTGTAGGTTTTTTAGAAACCAGGATTTCGTCGCCAACTTTTACTTTTTGCAAGATAGAAGTAAGAGGACCATCTGGCACTTTGATTGAGAAGAATTCCAGCTCTTCTTCATAGTTTGCACTTGCAATTGAATATGCACGCATTAACGGCTTGCCATTGACTTCAAGACCGATCATCACAAACTGACCGTTTTTAAAACGTAATGCAGTATCACGAGTCGTTTTAAAAGAGAATAAAGTGTCATTCCAATGGTGGACGTGAGTAATCTTTTCGACGTTAAAAGCAGCCATTAAAGGTCTCAATAAGTTATCAAATTAGAACAGGTTGCTATTCTAATCTAAATTCATTCTCTATAAACTGAATATATTTAATTGAGCTTATCAAAAAAAGTGATTATGACCGAACTCACTCTGCCGATTATTGGCTATATGCATTCTCCCTATAAAGAAAAGTTTGGCATCCCGCGTCAGCCTAATTTGGTACAGGTTGAAAGCTATATTGAAATGACCGGTTCATATAATGATTTACTCGCATTTGAAGGCATCGAAGAGTTTAGTCATCTCTGGTTAGTCTGGCAGTTTCATGACAATAAAAATCAGCAGAGCCAGCAATTTCGTCCGCAGGTTCGTCCACCCCGTTTAGGCGGAAACCAGAAAATCGGGGTGTTTGCGACACGTAGTATGTACCGTCCTGCACCCATTGGTTTATCTGTGGTAAAGCTTAAAGAAGTTAGAAAAGTAGGGAAATCGATACGTGTATATGTGAATGGTAGTGATTTATTAGATGGTACTCCGATTGTCGATATCAAGCCCTATATTCAGTATTCAGATGCCGTGATTGAGGCACAAAGTGGTTATGCACAGGATGAGCCACAACGTAAATCGGTAATTTGGACAGAAGAGGCGGAGCAGCAAAAACAGCAGTTCATGAATAAGGGAAAAGTTTCTCCACAAATACTGCAAGAACTCGAAGAAGTTCTCTCTTTAGATCCGAGACCTGCTTATCAGGATGATCAGGAACGGGTTTATGGAATGAAGTTTGCGGATTTAGATGTGAGGTTTTTGGTAAGAGAGTTATCTGTTTATATATCAGAAATAGAATATATTGAATTGTGATTGAAGAAACTAAGATAAGCGTATCTTATATACGCTTATCTCTAGTCATATTTTACTTCAATTTACGATATTTATCAATTTCTTGACTAGCAGTAGAGTTGAAAACAGTACATTCTTTTTGTAAAGATTGAATATATAACTCTTGTTCTAAAATTTCTTCTGCATCTGTAAGTTTATCAGACTTAAGGTCTTTTAAAATTTGTGTTTCAATTTCAATTTCTTTATTTAAAGAGTAATAGATACCTGATTTATTGTACTCGCCCATACGATATTTATTATCAACTTGCACAAGAGCACTAATATATTCATTTGGGTAAATTGAATTCGAGATGAAAGCGTTATAACTACCTAAATTTATAGTTTTATATCCTTCAGAGAATATGTTCTGGAAACTATCATAAGTCTCATATGGATTTTTATACATCATAATGAAGTCTTTACTCGAAGATAAACTTAATCCTCTTAAGCACTTTGAGCCATTTGGAAATGTCTTGCCTTTAAGTTTGGAAAGATAAAATTGTGCGAAATCACCATAATTATCCAGCTTAGGTTCTAAAGAGACTAGATACAGATGAGTATCTATGTATTCACCCAATAGTTTACCCGATAGATCGACTAACTCATATTTTTCAGTTAATTGAAGGCCTGTATGTCCAATTTTAGAGGATGGAATATAAGTTTTCTCAGTCACCGAGTTTTTTAGAAGTGATCCAATTTTATAGCCTAATTCAGGATCTTTATTTAACTCTAATTCGTACAGACCTTCATTGGTTAAGTAATCACCAAAAATATACAGTTCATTTATATCAAGATTTTCCATATCTTTTAGGTTGCTTAAATAGTCTACACGGACATACTGCGTATCTCCTTTACTCGTAAAAGTGAGTTTGTCGAATAAATAATCGGAGCCAGTAAAATATGAAGGAGAATAGGCAGACCATTCAGAATCATTTGTTGTAGTATTTCCAGTTCCAGTTCCAGTTCCAGTTCCAGTTCCAGTTCCAGTTCCAGTTCCAGTTCCAGTTCCAGTTCCAGTTCCAGTTCCAGTTCCAGTTCCAGGGTTTGAATCAGAAGAAGAGGAGCCCCCACCACAAGCACTTAGCATGAATGCACTAAAAATTGCGAGTGATAAATTCTTAAATTTCATAAAAATCCCTATAAAAAATCGTAGTAATAAAATTGTTTTTTAAAATAAAGCAGACTAATTATAGCGAATAAATATAAAAATTAAATTTGCAAAATATATAAAAATTAACTATTTAAATATACTTAACAATCAAAATACCATCCACCACAAAATACCAATCAACACCGCCATATGCAAAATCTGTACTGGCGCAAAGTACAGGGAAAATTTGAAACCACCTGTTACAGCAGCATTGACTGACTTGGCTACAGCATGTGCGCCCAGCCCCAAAAGCAGGGCATAGATCAGCCGGGTATTGGATGGATCTCCTTGAATGACCACGCTTGCCATTGCGGCATGAATTTCAAATAAGGATGCAAATAAAGTACCAGCAAGAAGACCAGCATTGCCCAGTAATATTTCCAGACCGTAAACTCCAGCCTGAATCAGGGTTAATGCGGCAGCGATAATCACAGCTTCTTTGAGACTAAACATCTTACTGTCAGAAGATTCCGGAGACTCCTGATTTTTAGCAGGTTCAGCTTTATGTAATAATATAAATGCACATGCAGCCAGAATAAGCATAGCGACCAATGAAGGGAGGAGCAGAATTTTTAGCCAATCCCAGGAAACGCCTCCTACTACAATAAACAATAGAACTAATGTCGAAATGCATGACATCAGGGCAGCGCCAGCATTGGATTTTGCATCCATTTCACCTTTGCGCACCTGTATCCCCAGTTGAGCAATAGTTGCGGTACTGGAAACAAAACCTGAAGCAATTGAAGACAGCATCAAAGCATTTTTAGTTGAAAAGAAACGTTTAGCGATATGTGCCAAAGCTTGAACTACCAGTATTAGAGTTACTAATTTTAAAATCAGATAAGGGTTCAGCACTTCACCCCATAAAGGCCGGTCAGGGGTTAGCGGTAAACCAATCAGAATCAAGGCTAATAATAGTAATCCATCCCTAAATTCAGCCTCAGTAATCCACTGTCCGGCAATATTATGCATAGAGTGTTTGGCCATTAAAATTATCGTGATCAGAACTGCTAGTCCTGCAGCCAGAGGAATATTCCATAAACAAATCGCCCCAATAAAATAGGTCATGATAAAGGCCAATTCGGTGGTAATCCCCGGATCTTCTATCTGGTTTCTAATAGAAAAAATGACAATACCGCCAATAATGAGTGCACCGGCCAGACCCATTGCCATTCCGAATAAAAAGCACAATGCGCCTAATAAAGCACAGATCGCAAAAGAGCGTAGCCCGGCAAAACTGGCCTGTTCTTCACGCTGTTTATGCCGTTCACGTTCCAGACCAATCAATAAGCCACATCCTAAAGCGGCGGTCAGGAGGGTAAGCAGCTCATGAAAGGAACTACTTTCATTTAAGGGAACTACGTTTAAATCCATACCCGGTCTCAGCGATTGAATAAGATATCCTGATTGAAATATAGGCGAAAAATTGACACATCGACAAGCAGAAAAAGGTTATGACCTAAAACCCATGTGATGTGTTTATCATTTATGAGAAACAATATTGCTTTTAAGTTTGGAAGTCGCGATGGAATGCGAAAAACAGGAAAAACTTGTTATAGTGGAGGCAGTTTTGGGGACCATCGATCATGAAATTTGATTTTGAAATTGATACAGGCTGGTGTTTGGATCAGCTTTTAAAAGACGGAAAAATAACTGAACGTGACCGGATGCGAGTTCAGACCACACATCGTCAGCGTGAACAACTGAAATGGCATCCTTTACAGTGGATTGCCAATTTTAATCTGGTCGATCGTTCCCATCCTCAAAGCACCCTTACTTTGAACCGTTTATGCCAATGGCTGTCAGAAAAAACCAATCTGCCTTTTTATATTATTGATCCTTTAAAAGCGGATGTTCAGGCACTGACCGCAGTGATGTCACAGGAATATGCACTGCGTAATCGTATTCTCGCTGTTGAAATCCAACCCGATAAAATTCTGATTGCTACAGATCAGCCTTATAAAACTGAATGGATGTCGAATCTGCAGCAGAATATCAGCCCACGCCGCATCGAGCGGGTACTGCTCAATCCAGAACAGTTGCAGCGCTATATTGTCGAATATTATCAGGTTAGTCGGGCAGTCAGTGGATCACAGAAATCTTCAGCCTATGACCGTGAAAACAAAGGTGTAGAAGCACTCTTACAGCTCGGTGATTCACAAAACCCAGATGCCAATGATCAGCATATTGTTAAACTGGTGGACTGGGTGCTGCAGTTTGCCTTTGAGCAGGGTGCCAGTGATATTCATATGGAACCACGCAAAGATACCGGGAAAATCCGTTTCCGTATTGATGGCGTTCTGCATACCATTTACAACATGCCAGCCAATACGCTGACTGCCGTCATTTCGCGGATTAAAATTCTCGGTCGGATGAATGTGGCCGAAAAGCGTAAGCCGCAAGATGGTCGTTTAAAAACTCGTACACCTAAAGGGCAGGAAACTGAGCTGCGTTTATCGACTTTACCGACAGCTTTTGGTGAAAAGTTGGTGATGCGTATTTTCGATCCGGAAGTCTTGGTACGCAGCTTCCAGCAACTCGGCTTTGAAGGGCATTTACTGAATGAATGGAACGCGTTAACCAGTCATAGTCATGGGATTATTCTGGTCACCGGACCGACCGGTTCGGGTAAAACTACGACTTTGTATTCGACTTTAAAGCAATTGGCAACGGAAGAGGTTAACGTTTGTACCATTGAAGATCCGATTGAGATGCTAGAGCCAAGCTTTAACCAAATGCAGGTCAATAACGGAATTGAGCTGGGCTTTGCCGATGGTGTAAGGGCGCTGATGCGTCAGGATCCAGACATCATCATGGTCGGTGAGATTCGTGATCAGGATACGGCGAATATGGCAATTCAGGCAGCTTTGACTGGGCATCTGGTATTATCCACCTTACATACTAATGATGCGCCGTCGAGTCTGACTCGTTTGCATGATCTTGGTGTGCAACCGTTCTTGACTGCAGCGACGATCCTGGGTGTATTGGCGCAGCGTCTGGTACGTAAACTCTGTCCACACTGTAAAGAAGAAGGCTTTATGGATGAGCAGGAGTGGCAGCATTTAACTGCCGATTATCCATTGGCCCGCCCAGAATTCGTGTTCCGTCCAGTCGGTTGTGAAGAATGTCGTCATACTGGCTATAAAGGACGTGTAGGAATTTATGAGTTTATGCCACTCAGTTTGGCAACCAAGCAACTCATTGGTGCAGATGCTAACCTGAACCAGTTGCGTGCTCAGGCGAAAAAAGAGGGTGTAGAGCCCCTCAGAATCGCGGGTGCTCGAAAAGTCATTGAAGGCGTGACGACGCTTGAAGAAGTGCTGCGTGTGGTGCCACTGAATTAATTTTTAAAACACATTTTTAAAAAATGAAGATTTCTTAAGATTCAATTCATCTTCAGCTGTTTTAATAGCATTATCGAAACAGGGCAAGACTTTAAAAAGAGGTAACTGCAATGAAAATGATGATGAATACTGTTTTAGCAGCAGCATTAATGGGTTCAATTGGGACTGTCGCAGTTGCGAGTAGTGAAACTGCGGTGAATCAGGCTGCATTTGCTAAAACGACTACAGTTAAGCAAGCGTTGACCATGAAAGATGACAGCAAGGTTCAGTTGAAAGGTTATGTGGTAAAAGCTGTCGGTGATGAAAAATACCAGTTCCGTGACAATACTGGCACCATCACTGTCGAAATTGATGATGAACTTTGGCAGGGTAAACCTGTATCAGCTAAAACACCTGTGGTAATCATTGGTGAAGTAGACATTGACTATAAACCTGCGAAACGTGTTGAAATTGATGTCGACCAAGTTCAGTTCTAATTTCAGCATAATTTCCTGAACTGAATCTGAAGACAGCAACAAAAAACCACATGCAAGTTACCAAAAAGCATGTGGTTTTTTTTTGAGTCTGGAACTTTTTCAAGGCAAGATAGAAAGATAAAATAAGCGGAGCATAGCATGCGTATTCTTTTGGCAGAGGATGATGAATCTCAGGCGGAAAGTATTCAAACCTGGCTGGAAATGGATGGTTATGTGATTGATCGGGTTGATCGTGGAGATCATGCCATTCTGGCGATTGAACAGCATCAATACGACTGTATTTTGCTGGACCGTGGCTTGCCGAATGCAACTGGAGATGACATTCTTAAAAGCTTGCGCAATAAACAGAAAGATACGCCCGTTATATTTATTACCGCCAAGGACAGTATTTATGACCGGGTCGCAGGACTCGATTTGGGTGCCAATGATTATCTGGTAAAACCCTTTAGTCTGGAAGAACTTTCCGCTCGCGTGCGTGCCCAGCTCAGACAAAAACAGCAAATGCCAAATCATATCCTGCAATGGCAGGATCTTAGTCTGGACACCCAAGCCAAGACTGTAATGAAGGCGGGACAGAGCATTAATCTGACTGCAAAAGAATTCCAGATTTTATATAAGCTGATGCAAAAACCAGAACATATCATTACCCGGGAACAGCTGGAGGAATCACTCTATGCCTGGGGAGACGAAATCGAAAGCAATGCGATTGAAGTCTTTATTTATCAGCTACGTAAAAAAATCGGCAGTCAGATGATCAAAACTATTCGTGGCTTGGGCTACCGGATGCATAAACCTGAGGCCTCCATATGAAGGCACCTATTTCCCTGCAAAGTCGGCTGACTCAACATGCCATGTTCAGTTCCATACTGGCAGGATTTCTGGCGTGGCTGCTGTTATTGGGAATTTCCAGCTATCAGGCGATTGATTTGCATGATGACCTGATGGAGGAAATTTCAGAGTTACTTCTGGGAGATGTTAATCAAGCCAAAAATACGCAGGTTGATGAAATCAGTGAGCAGTTTGATATTCAATATGCCTTACTACTGAATCAGCAGGTACTGACCACTTCAATTGATGATGAACTGATTAATGAGATACCAGTTGCACAGAAAAACGGGTTTCACTTTGATTATGAAAATGGTCATTTTATTCGAATTCTGATTGCTGAAGATCAAGACTTGAAAGTGAAAGTGGTACAACCGCTTTCGGTACGCTTTGATGAGCTTTGGCAAACGACTTTAGGTTTCGCCGGGATTTTATTTATCCTATGGATATTACAGTGGCTGATTTTACGTTTTGCCATTAAGCGGCAATTAAGACCTTTAAATAAAATTTCCCGAGAAATTGGTTCTAAATCTGCACAGGATCTCACTCCGGTTCAAAGTCCTGATCCTGAGATTACTGAATTGCAACCGATTATCCGTCAGCTGAATGCCATGTTGAGCAGGCTGGAAAAGTCATTGGCTGCCGAGCAACGTTTTACTGCCGATGCTTCACATGAGTTGCGTTCCCCATTGTCTGCCATTCAAATGCGTTTACAGGTGCTTAAACGTAAATATCAGGAAGATGCCCAACTTAGGCAAGCGTTACAGATGATCCAGAATGACGTCAACCGTGGTACGCAGATTCTGGAAAACTTACTGCTATTGGCTCGGCTCGATCCAGAACATGCAGAGCAGCTTCCCAAACAACAGGTTAATCTTAAAGTTCTGGTTCAGGAGGTTTTACAAGCTTTACAACCTTTTGCTCAGGAAAAAGAGATCCACTGGAACTTAAAACTTGAAGATGCAGTGATTGAAGCAAATGCAGAGCTGATTTTTAGCTGTATCCGCAATCTGGTTGATAATGCCATTCGTTATACGCCGATGCAGGGACAGGTCGAAATCAGGACGATAGTTGAAGGTCAGAATCTACAACTTATGATTGAAAATTCGGGAGAGGGAATTCAGGAAGAAGTTGTTCAACGTTTAGGTGAGCGTTTTTACCGCGCCTTGGGCACGCGAACACAAGGTTCAGGTTTGGGATTGTCGATTTGTCAAAAGATTATGCAGTTACATACGGCCAAGATTGATTATGCGCCGTCAGTTTTGGGTGGGCTTAAAGTTTCATTAATTTTTCAATCTGAAGAATAAAGATATTAGATATAGCAATTAAAAAAAGCAGTATGCGCTGATTCATACTGCCTGTTCCCACGTTTATTATTTTTGGAGTATTTAAATTACTTAGTCAGGATGAGACGATTGTTACGAGTCAAACGTAGACGGTATTCTTCACCCGCATGCATGATCCGGATTTCTCGTCCTAGCGCAAATAAATTGTTCGAATGCAACATCGGTAGCGCATGCTGAGTATCATTATTGCGGGTAAATAGGCTAAATGGTGCGTTCATTCCGTCGACTCCGTGGTGTGTTTTGGATTGATTTAAATGATAATCATTATCGAATAGATCTGTCAACGAATAATTGCTGCATTTATAAAAAACTCTAATTTGCTTACAATCTGTAAAACTTCAATAGTTCAGAACATTATGTCTAAAGCCACAATTCATGTCGCAATCGCTATTTTATTTCATCACAATCAGGTTCTGGTCGGTTGGCGTGAAGCTAAACAGCATCAGGGCAATAAATATGAGTTTCCAGGCGGAAAAGTAGAACAGGGCGAATTGCCTATAGAGGCATGTCGACGTGAAGTGATTGAAGAAGTCGGAATTGACATCGAACAATGGCAGGCTTTTGATTTTATTTCGCATGAATATGAAGATGTCATCGTCAATCTGCATATTTTCCATGCTTCGGTTCAGCCAGAACAATTAGCTGGAATCAAGCAGCCTTGGCGCTGGTATAGCCGGGATGAACTCAGTGAACTAAATTTTCCTAAAGCCAATCAGGCCATGATTCAAAAGCTGCAATGGCCGAGAAAGATCAAAATTTCTGAAGACTTGAGTCACCTGAATAATCTGGAAACAGACCAGATGCTGTATTGGCGAGTAATGGCCAGCCCTGAACACATTAGCCAGTTACAGCAGATTCCAGTCGATCAGTTATCCAGATTGATCATTAATCAGGAACTTTGGTCACAATTGAATGAATTGCAGCAGCAAACCATTCGTACGCTTCACCTGAAACAGTCTCAATTGATGCAACTGCAAAAAGGGGAGTTAGCTGGTGGCTATCGTTATCTTGCAGCCTGTCACGATCTGGAAGCATTAAAACATGCAGAAAACATAGGCTGTGAAGCAGCTTTACTCAGCCCGGTACTGGCAACAGAAACACATCCTGATACCGCAGCTTTAGGCTGGGAAAAATTTAAACAGATGGCTGAACAGGTACAGATTCCTGTATTTGCCTTAGGCGGTATAAAAGCTGAAGATCTAGACCATGCTCAAAACCAGCATGCTTATGGGATTGCAGGGATCCGTTATGTTTAAGTCAGAAACTTATTATAAATAACCGGGCTCACGCCAGGGCCTTAAAATTTCTTTAAGGCCTGCTGAGCTTGCTGAATGGCTTTGGTGTTTTTTTGCAGTTGAGCTGCTTTCAGGCGCACCTGCCAGAGCTGCTTTTTCATTGCATTGGTCTGCGCATAGCTCAAACCACGTAAGGCGAAAGCATCTGCACGGGCCGGCTGGTTTTTACGGTTTGCGATCAAGCCAAGATACAGATAAGTTTCTGAAGCTTGGGGCGCCAAACGCTGAGCTTGTACTGCAGAAGTTTCAGCTTGATTATATTGCTGCTTGCTATAGGCCTGCTGAGTTTGCTGCATCAATTTTTTAAATGCAGGTAAGTTACGTCCATCATCAAACTTTTGTGCCTGAGGCTTTTGCTCAGGGATCACAATCTTCTGACGTTTAATCTCCGGTCGATCATAGGGCGTAATCACTACACCATCAGGTGTAGAGGGTTTTGGTTTCTGCTGAACCGGAGGTTTAGTAGGAGCCGCAGGCTGTTCTGGCTCCGACATGCTTTGGCAGCCCACCAGACCGAGGATGAGCAGACCAGGAATCAATTTTCTTAACATAAACATAGACTCAATTATTGGCTATAACTTCCACTCGCGATAATACGGGTTTGTTTAGCAACTTCGCGTTCTATTTCTGTTTCACTTTCTTGTATATAACGACTGAGATCATCATCTTCCTCATCTTCTGGTGAAGGTTCTGAATCAATCGTATAAGGTTCAGTGGCGTAATGCGAGATGCCACAAGCAGTTGCCTGATTAGGCAAGGCATGACGTGAAATCGGAATATACATGGCACCATCACAGCCTTGGGCAGTCAGTTTACCTGTATAACGGTCCAGCCAGTGCCATTCAATTTCATTAGGCTGAGCCAGATTCACCGGCTTCTGATGCAGCTGTTTCATGACATTGGTCCAGACCGGAAGTGCACCTGAAGAACCGGTTAATCCAGTGACTTTGTTGTCATCCAGACCTAACCAGACCACTGTCATATAGTTGCCAGAATAACCTGCAAACCATGAATCACGGGTATCGTTTGTCGTACCCGATTTACCCGCCAGATTCAGGTTGCGTGGCAAACTGTTATAGGCAGAACGACCAGTACCACTCGACATGACCTGTTGTAAACCATAATTCAGAGCATAGGCTGATGCTGGATCAATCGTCGGCTGAACACTTAAGCTGTAACGTTCAAGCGAGCGGCCATTCGCATCGACTACAGAACGAATCGATTTCACCGGATATTTAAAGCCACCTGTTGCGAAGTTACCGTAAATATTCATCACTTCCATCGGTGACATGTCTACTGCACCTAAATAAATAGATGGATAATTTGGTATGTCAGAAGTCACACCGAATTTTTGCAGATGGTTAATAAAGGTCGACAGGCCAAATTCCTGCGCCAAACGCACCGCAGACAGGTTATAGGATTGTGACAGGGCAAGAGACATCGGTACTACACCATGTGCGCTACCACTATAGTTTTTCGGTGTCCAGGGTTTGCCATCACTTTGAATGGTGATCTGACTGTCTTCAATTGGACTTGCCCAGTGATAACGATTCGATTCTAGCGCTGTCAGATAAATCACCGGTTTGAGTAATGAACCCACCTGACGCTTGGCATCTAAAGCACGGTTAAAACCGGTAAAGTCCTGGGTAGAACCTACCGCTGCAACCAGTTCGCCATTTTCAGGGTGTGCGACCAGAACAGCGCCCTGCAAATCTTTTAGACGGCCTGGATTGGCTTTGCTTAAACGGGCTACACTTTCCTTAAAGCTGTCTTGAATTCGGGTTTGTGCCAATGGATCTAAGGTTGTGAAAATACGCAGACCCTGATTGGTTAAATCAGTTTCCTGATATTCGGTACGCAACTGACGGCGAACGATGTCCAGAAAATCCGGGAAGCGGGCAGGGCCCAAAGTTGGCTTGGAAATGACATTCAGTGGACGGGCAGTTTCTGTTTCATACTGATCTTGAGTCAGATTACCCATTACCAGCATATTATTCAGAACCACATCACGACGTTTTTTCGCAAGTTCAGGATTACGCCATGGGTTGTACAGACTTGGACCTTGTACCAGACCGACTAAAAAGGCCTGTTGAGAAATATTCAGTTCACGTAACGGGAGGCCAAAATAAAATTGTGAAGCAAGGCCATAACCATTTACAGAATAGTTGCCATTTTGGCCCAGATTCACTTCATTTAAATAAGCTTCCAGAATCTCATCTTTGCCATAATGTAATTCAATCAGCATCGCCATAAAGGCTTCATTCACCTTACGTTTTAAGGTGCGTTCTGGTGTTAAGTAGAAATTCTTGACCAGCTGCTGGGTGAGGGTTGAACCACCTTGACGCTTACCACCAGTAATATTGCTCACCACTGCACGTGCAATCCCGCGTGGAGATACGCCATGGTGATTGTAGAAATTACGGTCTTCGGTAGCAATTAAAGCGTCAATTAACGGTTTAGGCACTTTATTGAGCTTAATCAGCACACGGTCTTCATTATGCTGCGGGTAAATACCGCCAATCAATAAAGGTTCCAGACGGGCGATCCCGCTAGAAGAGGGCTTGGTCGCACTTACTTCAGCAATCTGATCGCCACTAAAACTGACTTTCAATACCTGTTCAGGTTCAACGCGATCGCCAAAATCAAAGCCACGGGTATGCACATACATGGTATTGCCAGTGCTGACAAAGCTGCCCGATTTGGTATAGCTGTCTGAACCTTTATAACCCAGTAATTTTAATTCTTGTTGGAAATCCTGTTGGCTGACAGGGGCATTTACATACACTTCCATCGGGCGTGCGAAAACCTTGGCCGGAATATCCCAGCGTTGGCCTTCAAATTTTTCACGCACAATATTATCTAATTTAATCAAATAGATACTAAATGCTACAAATGCAGAAATGACTAGAATGGAGAAGATTAAGGCAATGAACCCCATACCTCGTTCAGATTTCATAAATGACGATAAGACCCTGTGAAATTGTGCTAATCATGCGAAGCTTTTCATTATTTTGCAATATTTAATCAATTATTGAGATTAAAATTAAAATTAAACTTCACATTTTCTCCTTAATTTCAATCTATTTCAATTCAATCCTGCACAGCTTTGTCATGTTATAAATTGTCATCCTATTCAAGCTTAATGTTATGATAAGCAGGATTCGAAGCGGAGCGACGACACTGGTGCAAATTTCCCACAAGACATTTCGAAATATCGGGTTGATTGGACGCCCGGATAAATCTTCAGTGGTTGAAACCTTATGCCTGATCCACGATCATCTGCTCAATTTAGGTCTACATCCTGTTTTTGATGCAGATACAGCTGAACTGGTTCCTTATCAGAATACCCAAACAGTTAGCCGCGCCTTGTTGGGTGAAGTGGTTGATCTAGTCATTGTGGTAGGTGGGGATGGTTCACTGTTACATGCAGCGCGGGCATTGGTAAAATACAATACGCCAGTGATCGGGGTGAACCGTGGTCGTTTGGGCTTCCTGACAGATATCAAGCCAACTGAAGTCATCTTTAAACTGGATCAGGTATTAAAAGGTGATTTTCAGGCAGAACGCCGTTTCTTGCTGGAAATGGAAGTTCGCTCCAAAGGTGAAATCATCTATGATGCGATTGCCCTGAATGATGTGGTCTTGCACTCGGGCAAATCGGTACACATGATTGATTTCGAGCTGAATATTGATGGACAATATGTCTATCGCCAGCATAGTGATGGTCTGATTGTATCTACACCGACCGGATCGACAGCCTATGCACTTTCCGGTGGTGGACCGATTGTGCATCCAAGTATGGATGCAATTGTGCTGGTGCCGATGCATCCGCATACCTTGTCTTCACGTCCGATTGTGGTCGGAGGGCATAGTGAAATTAAACTGATGATTCGTGAAAATCGCGTACTGCCGATGGTGAGTGCGGATGGACAACACAGTGTGTCTTTGAATGTTGGCGATAGCGTCCATATTCGTAAGCATCCCTTTAAACTGAATCTTCTGCATCCGCCAGGTTATGACTTCTATAATGCATGTCGAACCAAACTGGGCTGGAATCAGGACTTCGACTATCTTAAGCAGGATTAAATATGAATATTGAACAAATGCTTGCCGTACTCAATCCTGAGATTGTAGAACGCTTAAGAACAGCCATTGAAATTGGCAAGTGGCCAAATGGTGTAGCGCTGACTCAGGAGCAGCGTCAGACCTGTATGCAGGCTGTCTATGCCTGGGAAATGAAAAACCTGCCAGAAACCGAACGCAGCGGTTATATCGACCGCGGCACTAAAGAAGAAGGTGAACAATGTGATGATGATCATCACAAAAATGAGCCGGAATTCAAGCCAATCCGTTTCGTTTAATCGAAACCGAAAAAAAGACCACAAATGTGGTCTTTTTTAATATCTGCCATAGGAATTTGATTAAACTGAAAGACGGGTATTCCAGAGTTCTCTGGCTTTTTGCATCGCTGCTTCATAGCTGTCACATTCGCCCATGGTATACAGTGCAATGCCCATAGTTTCAACCACTGCGATTTCCCCATATTCATGTAAGCGTTGACCTTCCCACACTTGCTTAAATACAGCCAGATCCAGCTCTTCTTCAATCGGACTACGGTTGTCAGTCAGTTTTGGTAATTCGTGCTCATAAAGTTCGCCATTCTTAATTCCGCAGATTAAAGTTTTGGCATCTGGATTACGTTCGAACTCACCACCTTCACCCTTAATGACCGCACTATTTTGATAACCTAACTTATAAGCGGACTGTTGGTGTGAACTACGATAAGCAGGGTGGAAAATAGCCTGTAAAGTTGCTTTGGCATTAAATGGATTAATCAGACGTGCCAGCGTATGAATCGGAGAGCGTAAGCCCATGACATTACGTAGCCCGATCAGCTCAGCCAGAATTGGAGAGATCACCTCCAATGGCAGGTAAGCAAAATGTTTGTCTTTAAGCTGCTGTTCCACCTCAACATCATTTTGGCAGATCGGATAGCCTAAGTAGTTAAGTACCTGTTCGGTATAGACCCGATTCAAGGTATGACCTGAAGCACCATGCATCACGATATTATAGCCATGCTTAGCAAGGGTAAGCGCAGCCAGAATGAACCAGGGATAATGTTTGCGTTTACCTGCATAAGAAGACCAGTCTAGATCAACATCAAGAGCCTTAAAATTCAGTTGGTCACGGGTCGCCTGCACAAAGCCTGCGAGTTCATCAACGGATTCTTCTTTGACGCGTAATAGCATCAGAAAAGCGCCCAGTTGTACGTCCATTACTTCATTTTTCAGGATCATGCTAAAAGCCTGATAGGCTTCTTCATAGCTTAAAGAACGTGCACCATTTTTTCCCTTGCCAATAATACGAATAAACTGGGCAAAAGGATGTTCGGCATCTTTATAAATATTTCGCTTTGTGGTCATGGGCATAGATCAATCATGTTCATCAAGTATTGGCATATTTTACGCTGATATTGGTATTTCACCTTCTTATTTTGCAGAATTATTATAGTTTTATAAGACTATAGTCTAAGAGGTATTGTTTAGTATTTAGGCAAATTTAACATTTCGGGTTAAACAAAAGTCTAAAAAGCGGTTAAAATTTCACGCAATTCTTGTGTTTGCTTCATCTCCTGATCAATGCACTGATTTTTCTTAAAGATCGGTGTTCCTGTGATTGTTAAACGTACATACACATTCTAATTTCAGTATCAGATTAATTTCTTGATACATAGGCACTTTTTTGTTTCAGACAATGAAGTATT
The DNA here is from genome assembly GCF_013417275.1 of Acinetobacter sp. YH16038. Taxonomy (NCBI): domain Bacteria; kingdom Pseudomonadati; phylum Pseudomonadota; class Gammaproteobacteria; order Moraxellales; family Moraxellaceae; genus Acinetobacter; species Acinetobacter sp. YH16038. The sequence goes on from NZ_VPEG01000007.1 coordinate 88,336, forward strand.
GGACGCTTGTTTTTTAAAAATAAGTGAAAACTGAATATTGCTTCTGGTTAGAAGTATATCGTGAAGTAAGGTTATGGCTAAAAAACCAATTTATAAGTCGCTTTATTTTCAAGTGATTGTAGCCATTATTGCGGGTATCCTCGTCGGACATTTCTCGCCAAGTGGTACACAAATCATTAATGGTGCAGAACAATATGTTCCAGGTCTGGGCGAACAACTGAAGCCGCTGGGTGATGCATTTATCCGTTTAATTAAAATGATCATCGCACCTGTGATTTTCTGTACCGTAGTTAGCGGGATCGCAGGCATGGAGAGCATGAAATCAGTCGGTAAAACTGGTGGTGTTGCTCTACTTTACTTCGAAATCGTATCAACGATGGCGCTGATCATTGGTCTTCTGGTGATTAATATTGCCAAGCCAGGCGTTGGGATGAATGTTGATCCGGCATCGCTGGACACTGCCGGGATTTCTAAATATGTAGAGTCGGGTGCTTCTCAGTCTACCGTTGATTTCTTTATGAATATCATTCCAAATACGGTGGTTGGAGCATTTGCTGAAGGCGAAATCCTGCAAGTCCTTTTATTTGCGATCCTGTTCGGTTTTGCATTACACAAGCTGGGTGCACAAGGTAAGCCAGTTCTCAAACTGGTAGATCAGATTTCACATGTGTTCTTTAATATCGTGAACATGATCATGAAACTTGCGCCTATTGGTGCATTTGGTGCGATGGCTTTCACGATCGGTAAATATGGGATCGGTTCTCTGGCGCAATTGGCCCAGTTGATCATCTGTTTCTATATCACCTGTTTTCTGTTCATCTTTATTGTGCTGGGTTCAATTGCACGCTTTACCGGCTTTAGCATTATCAAGATGATTCGCCTGATTCGCGAAGAGCTGTTGATTGTACTCGGTACTTCATCATCTGAATCTGTATTGCCACGTATGTTGAAAAAACTTGAGCTTGCAGGTGCTGAAAAGTCAGTGGTAGGTCTGGTCATTCCAACCGGTTATTCATTTAACCTGGATGGTACTTCGATTTACCTGACAATGGCGGCAATCTTCATTGCACAGGCGACCAATACGCAACTTGATTTGTCTCACCAGATTACTTTGCTTCTCGTATTGCTTATTTCTTCTAAAGGTGCAGCCGGTGTAACTGGTTCAGGCTTTATCGTGATGGCAGCAACTTTAGCCGCTGTAGGTAATATTCCGGTTGCAGGTCTGGCCTTGATTCTCGGTATTGACCGCTTTATGTCTGAAGCCCGTGCCTTGACCAATCTGGTCGGTAACTCTTTGGCGACTCTGGTTGTAGCAAAATGGGTCGGTCAGTTAGACATGGACAAGCTGAACTATGCATTAGCAAATCCGGCTGAAATTGATGAAAAAATGGCGCAGGAAGGCAATAATGCTCATTAAGTTTGAGTTTGTCTTGTAAGTCATAAAAAGGAAGCTTCGGCTTCCTTTTTTATTTTTATCTGACTGTGAAGTTAGCGAAAAAACAGGTCAGGCACATGACAGCCTTTCTAAAAATAGTTAGCCTGTGCACAGGAAATAAAACGATAAACACGATAAGGATAAAAGAATGCTGGCTTACGATGCTGACCTGGAACTTTTCCGCGACAATTTCAAACGCTTTATGAATGAACATGTAGCGCCTTACTATGAAGAGTGGGAGCGTGAAGGCATGATGCCGCGTTCAGTCTGGAATGCGATGGGTGAAAATGGCTTCTTGTGTGTAGATGTTCCGGAAGAATATGGTGGCTATGGTGTTCCGACTCACTATTCCCTAATGTTGATTGAAGAGTCAGCTCGAGCAGGCTATAGCGCCATTTCAACCGGCCTGTCTTGTCACTCGGATATCGCAGCGCCGTATATCCTGCATATTGGTACTGAAGAACAGAAAAAATACTGGTTACCGAAAATGGTATCTGGTGAAGTGGTCGGTGCGATTGGCATGACTGAGCCGGGTGCAGGTTCTGATTTGCAAGCCATGCGAACCAATGCCATCTTGCAGGGTGACCATTATCTGTTAAATGGTTCTAAAACTTTTATCTCCAATGGTCAGCATGCTGACTTAGTCGTATTAGCCGTGAAAACAGATCCACAAGCACGCGCCAAAGGTGTGTCTTTGATGCTGGTGGATACGCATCTGGAAGGCTTTAAAAAAGGCAAGAACTTGGACAAAATTGGTCTGCATTCACAGGATACTTCAGAGCTGTTCTTCGATAATGTCAAAGTACCGAAAGATCAATTGCTGGGTCAGCCAGGTCAGGGCTTCGTCTATCTGATGCAGGAACTCCCACGTGAACGTACCGCTATTGCGGCAACCGCACTGGGGGCGATTCGTGGCTCGATTGATGTAACGACTCAATATGTCAAAGAGCGTCAGGCCTTTGGTCAGGCGATTGGCCAGTTCCAGAATACCCGTTTTGTACTGGCACAGGCCAAGATTGACGAGCTGGCAACAGCAGCTTTCTATAACCAGAATGTTGAGTTGTATATGCAAGGCAAGCTGGATGTTGAAACTGCAGCAGCGCTAAAGAGTTTCTCTACTGATATGCAGATGAAAGTTGCTGACAATCTGCTTCAGCTCTTTGGTGGTTATGGCTATATGACTGAATATCCGATTTCGCGTTTCTTTGTTGATGCCCGCATTCAACGGATCTATGGCGGTACAAATGAAATCATGAAAGAAATTGTTGTACGTGGTCTGCTTGGACGTTAAAAATCAACAGATAAAAAAAGAGTCCGAAATGGACTCTTTTTTTATAGAAAGAATATTCTTGAAATCTAGATATTTTATTATTTTAAGATTTTAGTACATCCAGACATTCATGAATAAAAATTGGCAAATCATTTGGCACTCGAGATGAAATCAGCTGATTATTGTCATTGACCAGTTCAACATCATAATACGTCGCACCCGCATGTTGTACCCGAGGTGCATGCGCACGGATACTGGTAATGATGCGGTTCTTTAAAACATCGGCTTCACTCAGGAGTAAGGAGGCATCACAAAGACTGAAGATGGTCTTTTTGGCCTCATTAAAAGCCTGAATGAAATGTAAGACTCGCGTATCGTTGGCGAGGGACACTGGTGATTCACCGCCTGGAATGAGTAGGGCATCAAAATCCTCAATACTGATATGATCAATTCCCCGATCAATGATTACACTCGACTGGCCATGGAGTCCATGTACGACTTTTCCGGCATGCAGTTCAATATTACAGATACTGTGCTCTGCAGCAAGTAAGGCCGCAACAGGCTCAGTATATTCAAGATCTTCAAAATTATTCGTTACAAGTACCGCTATTCTTTTTGGCATTGTAGGCACCCCAATATAGTTTTAAATTAGACTAGCGATTTAAGGTTTAAAAAACGTCTCTGCTTTGTAACCAAATAGTGATTTAGTGTAAAAAATCCAATTAAATCAAAGGAAAATGATCAAAAAAACAGTTTTCTATGTGCATTTTATTGTGAACTGTCACTCAGATTTTAAGTAGTTAAACTAGAGGAATCGAGATGGCTTTATTTTTATTTTCTTATGCTTAAAATCGTTATGTAGATTAAGAAATAGTGATATTTCATCTTGATAAAAATCAGTTAAGATGGGCGGGCAAAGTTTACAATTTGATAATGTAAAAGATGCGAAAATGCTGAAAGAAATGTTACCAGATATGACTAAAGCGATGAACGGTTAAAATCAAATCCCTGTTTTTAAGAATTAATCTACTAAAGTTATATTGTGTAACATTTGCAGCGCACTAATTGTTATACTGCACAGATAAGGTTTATGAAGGGCGACATCACGATGATCAACGACGATCAAAACACAACGGCTTCTTTAGATTTGGCTAAAATTCGTGAAGATATCGATTCAGTTGATCAACAAATCCAGCAATTGATTAACCGTCGTGCACGTTTGGCTGAGGCTGTAGCAAAAGCGAAATTCGCATCTGAAGAAAATCCGCTGTTTTACCGTCCGGAACGTGAAGCACAGGTTTTGCGCAATGTTATGGAGCGCAATGAAGGACCATTGTCAGATACGACGATGGCACGTCTGTTCCGCGAGATCATGTCGGCTTGTTTGGCGCTTGAAGCACCGCAAAGTATTGCATTTTTGGGACCTGTTGGTACCTACACACACTCAGCAGTATTGAAACATTTTGGTCATGATGCTGTGGTTCGTCCATTACCCACCATTGATGAAGTATTCCGTGAAGTAGAAGCGGGCAGTGCGCATTATGGTCTGGTGCCTGTTGAAAACTCCTCTGAAGGTGTAGTGAACCACACTTTAGACTGTTTCAAGACTTCGCATCTGAATGTGATTGGCGAAGTAGAATTACCCATCCATCACCAGTTCCTGATCTCTGAAAATACCCGTAAAGACAGTATTAAGCAGATCTACGCACACCAGCAGACTCTGGCTCAATGCCGTAAATGGCTGGATGCTCATTATCCAGGTGTAGAACGTGTGGCACTCAGTTCAAATGCTGAAGCTGCGCGCCGTATTCAGAATGAATGGCATTCTGCTGCGATTGCTTCTGAAATTGCTGCGAATATCTATAATCTTGAGATTATGCACAGCAATATTGAGGACAATCCAGAGAACACAACACGCTTCCTGGTGATTGGTCGCGAGAAAGTGCCACAAAGCGGTAATGATAAAACTTCATTATTGGTGTCTGCGCATGACCGTGCCGGTGCATTGCTGGAAATTTTAGCTCCATTTGCCAAACACAACATTAGTCTAACCAGTATTGAAACTCGACCTGCACTTCCTGAAAAATGGGCTTATGTATTCTTTATCGATCTTGAAGGTCATATTGAGCAGGAAAATGTTAAAGCTGCGATCGAAGAAATTCGTCCGTTTGTGAAAGAAGTCCGCGTGCTTGGTTCATATCCTGCAGCTGTTTTATAAAAGCAGCCTTTCGTGGTTAGTGCGAGGGTGCTAACCACTGTTTCATCTGTAAATCGGAAGTATAAAATGTCGTTTGTCCCAGCCAATGAAGGCATCTCTAAATTAAAGCCATATCAACCAGGTAAACCGATCAGTGAACTTGAGCGTGAGTTGGGCATCACTGATATCGTGAAACTGGCTTCAAATGAAAACCCGCTGGGCTGTTCAGATAAAGTCAAAGAAGCAGTGGCTGCGGAACTGGCGGAAATTGGCCGTTATCCTGATGGCGGTGGCTTTATCCTGAAAGATCAGATCAAGACACAATTCGGTTTTGATCATAACCAGATTACTTTGGGTAATGGTTCAAACGACTTACTTGAAATATTTGCCCGCGCATTCGTTTCTTCAAGCGATTCTGTGATTTACAGCCAGCATGCATTTGCAGTATATGCTCTGGTAACTCAAGCGATCCATGCTGAAGCGATTGAAGTGCCAGCAAAAGGTTTTTCGCATGACCTTGAAGCGATGGCAGCTGCGGTAAAAGACAACACCAAACTGATCTTTATTGCCAATCCGAACAACCCGACAGGCACCTGGTTCGAAGAAGCTGAATTTGAAGCATTTATGCAGAAAGTGCCTGCGAATGTGATCGTGGTACTGGACGAAGCTTATGTGGAATATTTCCCGGAAAACTTCAATAGCCTGAAATTCCTGAAACAGTATCCAAACCTGATTGTCAGCCGTACGCTGTCTAAGTGCTATGGTCTGGCTGCGCTGCGTGTTGGTTTTGCTTTGGCATCTGTTGAAGTGACTGATTACTTGAACCGTATCCGTCAGCCATTCAACGTCAACCATTTAGCGATGGTGGCTGCGGTTGCTGCACTAAAAGACGAAGCATTCATCGAGAAATCTCGTGAAGTAAATAAAGCAGGTATGGCACAGCTTGAAGCTGGCTTCAAAGCTTTGGGCCTGAACTATGTACCTTCACGCGCGAATTTCATCTTGGTCGATGTACAGGCTGACCCAGCAGAAACATTTAACAAGTTGTTGAAAGAAGGGGTGATCGTACGTCCAGTGGGTATTCCAAATCACCTGCGTGTATCGATTGGTACTGAAGCTGAAAATGCCAAATTTCTTGCTGCATTAGGTAAAGTACTTGGCTTAGAGGCGAAAGCTTAAGTTATGTCGCAGCCACTGTTTGAAAAAGTTGCCTTTATCGGACTTGGACTGATTGGTTCAAGCCTGGCGCGTGTCATTAAGGCCGAGCATTTAGCCAATGACATCGTGGCATCGACCCGCTCACAAAAAACCTTAGAAGATGCCAAGGCACTTGGTCTGATTTCAGACGGCTATGCAGATCCTGTAGAAGCTGTTCAAGGTGCAGACCTGGTGGTGCTGGCTTTACCTGTTCGTGCAACGCAAAAGGTATTGGAAACCGTCAAGCCATATCTGGCTGAGGGCGCCATTATCACCGATGTGGGTAGTACCAAAGGTAATGTGGTAGAAGCAGCCAAAGCCGTATTTGGTGAAAATCTACCAGCCGGTTTTGTGCCGGGGCATCCAATTGCGGGTGCAGAACATACTGGTGTACATGCGGGTAAGGTGGATCTGTTCGCTAATCACAAGGTGATTTTGACACCGTTGCCAAGCAGCGGACAATGGGCGGTCGAGAAACTGATTCAACTGTGGCAGGCGGCAAAGGCGGAAGTGATTTGTATGGATGTGGAAAAGCACGATGAAGTGCTGGCACATACTAGTCATCTTCCGCACCTGATGGCCTTCAACTTGGTCGAACAACTGGCCAAGCGCGAAGACAATCTGGATATTTTTCGTTATGCTGCCGGTGGCTTCCGCGACTTCTCGCGTATTGCTGCCAGTGATCCACAAATGTGGCATGACATCTTTTTTGCCAATAAAAAGGCGATTCTCAATGCCGTGGACGGCTTTGAAGCTCAACTCGCGATTATCCGCAAGCTGATTGAAGATGAAGATTCACAAGCCTTAATGGGCTTATTGGGGCATGCGCAGGCTGCGCGTCAGCACTTCAATCATATGCTCGCCAAGAAACCTCTCATGGAGAAAAATAAAGTGACACAACAATTTACCATTCAACCAGGTGCCAAGACGTTCCAGGGTAAATTTACCGTGCCAGGTGACAAATCTGTGTCACACCGTTCCATCATGTTTGGTGCCATCGCTGAAGGCACAACGCATGTGACGGGTTTCCTTGAGGGTGAAGATGCACTTGCAACTTTACAGGCATTCCGTGATATGGGCGTAAGCATTGAAGGCCCTAAAAATGGTGAAGTGACCATTCATGGCGTGGGTATGCAAGGTCTGAAAGCACCGAAGTCTGCGCTTTACATGGGTAACTCTGGTACTTCGATGCGCCTGCTGGCTGGCATGCTGTCCGCACAGAAATTTGATTCGGTGATGACGGGTGATGCATCCCTGTCTAAACGTCCAATGGAGCGTATTGCAAAACCATTACGTTTGATGGGCGCGCAGATTCAAACTACGGGTGAACGTGGTACACCACCAGTATCGATTACCGGTAATCAAAACCTGAAAGGTATTCAATACGACTTGCCAATGGCATCTGCTCAGGTGAAATCTGGGATTTTGTTGGCAGGTTTGTGGGCAGAAGGTGAAACTTCAGTGACTGAACCTGAACCAACCCGTGACCATACTGAACGTATGTTGCGTGCTTTTGGTTATGAAGTAAAAACTGAAGCTAACTGTATTTCCCTGCAAGGTGGTGGAAAACTGGTGGGTACTAACATTCAGGTGCCTTCTGATATTTCATCTGCTGCTTTCTTTATGGTCGGTGCAGCGATTACTGAAAATGCTGACGTGACTTTGGAAGCGGTAGGCATTAACCCGACCCGTACTGGTGTGATTGAAATCCTAAAACAGATGGGAGCCGACATCAGCGTTGAAAATGAACGCATCGCTGGCGGTGAACCGATTGCAGATATTCGTATTCGCGGTACACGTACCTTAAAAGGCATTCATATGCCGGAAGACCAAGTGCCACTAGCAATTGATGAATTCCCGGCATTGTTCATTGCTGCTGCATGTGCAGAAGGCCAAACGATTCTAACTGGTGCTGCTGAACTGCGTGTCAAAGAATCGGATCGTATTCAGGTGATGGCTGATGGTTTGAAAACCATGGGTATTGATTGCACACCAACTGATGACGGCATCATCATCGAAGGTAAAGGTAAGACAGGCGACTGGTCACCAATCTTTACTGGCGGTGAAATTGAATCGCATCATGACCACCGTATTGCAATGAGCTTCTCGATTGCAGGTCTGCGTAACTCAGGTGAAATTAAGATTGTTGGGACTGAAACCGTCGCAACCAGCTTCCCAACATTCACTGAATTGACTTCTCAAGCCGGTCTGACGATTGAAGTGACAGAATAATTCTAAAATTTACATGAAACAGCCAAGCTTTTGCTTGGCTGTTTTGTTTATATTGGCTTATGCTAAAACCATACAACAAAAAAGCCATTTGGATGTAGCAATGCGAAAATTAAAATTTATGGCCAACCCTCAGAGCCAGGAACAGTTACAGGGCAGTCAGCAGGCTCAGGAATATGTGGCACATCTGCTGACGGAAGAACTCTGTAAATATGGCTTTAAAACCTTGGCGCAAAGTGGCGCACAAGTGGCCGTAAGTGTCGATGAACACGAGTTGCCATTATCAGTGAGCTGTGAGACACGAGATCAGGAAGGACACCTGATTTGTGAAATTGCCTCTTACCCGGATGAAGAGCAGGACTGGTTGGATCGGATTACAGAACAAAGTTTATTAAATCAGTTGGCACAAGCCGTTGAAGCATCGCTGAAAGAACAAGAAAGTTTTAGTGAGTTTGAGTGGAAAAACTAGTTCAACCGATTCAAAGGCTTTCACCAATACTACAAACTGAACGTCTTGTTTTAGATTATTTTAAGTCATCCGATGCTGCGGAAGCCTATGCCTCGATTACCCCGAGTTTGACCCGTTTTATGGCATGGGATGCACCGGAATCTACACAGGTATTTGCAACAGTCTGGCAAAACTGGCTAAACAATATGGCTGATCATAAAGAATATATCTTTGTGATTCGTCATATTGAAAGACATGAATTTATCGGACTATGTGGTTTGCATCGACTGCATGATGAAATACCTGAAGTGGGTATCTGGATTCGTGAAACGGCGCATGGTCATCATTATGGACATGAGGCAGTACGTTGTATTGTGGACTATGCTTTCAATACATTAGGGATCAAGGTTTTGAGCTATCCGGTAGCAGAAGAAAACTGGTCTAGCCGGAAAATTGCAGAGCGCTTGGGTGGAAAAATTACCAGCCACCTAGATAAGCCTAAATATCGGGCTGTAATTTATGAAATACACGCTAAAGATTTTATGACTGAATAAAAAACCTCATCAAATGATGAGGTTTTTTTGATTAGCTTAATGCGAGGAAACGGCTCATCGCAATCCGAAGCTGCTTTAAATAACCGGTAAAGAAATGGTTTGCGCCAGGCAAGATCGTGACCAGATGACGTTGAGGCTTGGCCCATTCAATCATGTCGGATAAAAGTGTGACATCATCCGCTTCACCATGAATAAATAAAATATCACCTTTGATCGGTGGGGTAACATAGTGACGTAGGCCAGCTACGGTCGCAGTCGGTAAACCACACAAAATCACTTTTGAAGGTTGCAGTTCAACGGGCAGGGCAGCGTAACACTTGGCCATGACATGTGCGCCAAAACTGAAACCGCCTGCAAAGAAAGGCAGGCCAATATGCTGGCGACGCGCATATTTAATTACTTCAAGTATATCATCCGTTTCGCCAAAGCCTTCATCATGCAGACCGGCACTTTGACCAGAACCACGGAAACTTGGACGATAGACAACACAACCACGCTCTAAAAACATTTGTGCCAGTAACACCGGAACTTTATGTTGTGGTGTGCCACCTTGTAATGGATGGGGATGACAAACAATCGCGAATCCTTTCACTTCACCCTGAGGATAATCCACAAAAACCTCAAGTTGGCCAGCAGGGCCTTGGAGGAAGATTGGTTCGGACATAGAAAACCGATAAATTGCAGGAGAATTTTCTATTTTAACGATTATGATAAATAAAAACATGAATTGGAATTAAAATAAGTCTACTGATATAGTTTGATTAATCATTTTTTAACCAGGTTGCTATGCTTGCTTTAATTTCTCCAGCCAAGACTCTAGATTACGAAACGCCTTTACCTACAGATCAATTTACTCAGGCAAGATTGCTGGAACATTCCCAGGAATTGATAGAAGTTGCCCGCAAGTTATCAGCAACTGAAATTGCCAGCTTAATGAGCGTCAGTGAAAAAATTGCCAATCTGAATGCGGAACGCTTCAGAGACTGGCAGCCAGATTTTGATTTTTCCAATGCTCGTCAGGCAATCTTTGCCTTTAAAGGGGACGTTTATACCGGTCTGGATGCTTACCAGTTAAAGCAGGATCAGATTCATTACGCACAGAACCATTTGCGTATGTTATCCGGCCTCTATGGCTTATTGCGTCCGCTGGATCTAATGATGCCTTACCGTCTGGAGATGGGAACCAAATTGACTAACCCACGTGGTGCTCATCTCTACGAGTTCTGGGGACATACCATCACTGATCTGATCAATCATGACCTGGCAGCAGCAGGGTCTGAAATTCTGGTCAATATTGCTTCGGATGAATATTACAAGGCAGTGAAAGAAAGCAAAATTCAGGCTGAAATCATCAAGCCGGTATTTTTAGATCAGAAAAATGGTAAATATAAAGTCATCAGCTTCTATGCCAAGAAAGCTCGTGGTTTAATGGCGCGCTTTATCATTGAAAACCAGATTAAACGAACTGAAGACTTAAAAGCCTTTAATACCGATGGGTATTATTTTGATGCTGAAAGTTCACTAAAAGGTGAGTTGGTATTTAAACGTGATGAGCAGCTAGCTGCTTAAAGATAAAAGGTTCACCCAAGACTGAATGAAGAAATTTTCTTAAAAGTCTTGGGTAAATTTAAGTTTAGCAATATTAGGTTGAATTGAATAAAAATTAAAAAATAGGGAAGGAACTTTCAAAATATCATTTATTTAGAAGAATTTTTGACAGGAAATGGATAAATTTTTTAGAAGAAAAGCTAAATAATATAATGAAAGCTATAGTGAGCTTTAAAAGATATTTTTCACTCGATAAATTTATATAGTAAAGACAAATTTCTAAAAAAATAAAAAATAGAATCAATCAATTAATTTCTTTTAATATTCAAAAAATGACTAAAAAATAAAAAAATATGGCTCAAAAAATTATGATTAATTGAATAAGAAGTATAAAAAAATGAAGAATATAAAAACTCTAAATAATTGAAAAACTGCATTTTATCGGGTTATTTGTAAACTATGTCACAATTTTATTGTTATTTTGTTAGCATAATTTCAATGCTGTTACACAACTCAACTACAAAAATGAAAATTTATACGATTCCTATTTTTGTGCTGATGGTGGGTTTACTCGGTTATTGTGTTCACCAACAGGCCGAAACAAGAAAACATGAAGAGCTTCATCAGATTCTGAAAGAAGTACAACATTCAACTAAATTGCTGAATGCAAATCGGCCCAGACCGTAATAGATTTGCACTAAGCTCTTTGATCAGGAGAACCAGGTAAAAAGATAAAAATAAAATCATAATAAATAAAAGAAAATTTAATAATAATAGAGCTAACTTATATTAATTTTTAATAAAATATAAATTCTAAGAAGCAATCAGAAATCAATGTGTTATAATTTGCAAAAGATAAAGTTAGATCAAATTTACTTAAATTAAGTATTTGATTCTAATGATGAAAAAAGCTGCATAGGGGTTATGCAGCTTTTTTGTTTAGATTGTTTTTTGAGTTTTTCTAGCGCAGTTTTCTTACTGTTCGCTATTGAAACATTTTGACCCGCTAAATGGCGAAGCTGGCATATTCGTTGCTAACAGATCCTTAAAATTCATGAAGTTTTCTATAAAATTTCCTGAATCCGGCGGCATGCTTAAAGCATAAAGTTTACTCAATAGGGGCTAGGTCATGACGACTCCTAATCCATCTTCAGAAAATATGCTGGAACGTCTGTTCAAACTGAGTGAAAACAAAACCAGTTTCCGTACAGAAGTTCTGGCAGGTGTAACCACGTTCCTGACAATGTGTTACATCATTATTGTTAATCCGATGATTTTATCCGAAACCGGGATGGATCATGGGGCTGTCTTTGTAGCCACCTGTCTTGCAGCCGCAATTGGCTGTCTGGTAATGGGGCTTATTGCCAATTATCCAATTGCACTTGCACCGGGTATGGGGCTGAATGCCTTCTTTACTTACTCAGTCTGTCTGGGAATGGGTGTGCCTTGGCAAACTGCATTAGGTGCAGTATTTGTATCTGGTCTGGTCTTCATTGCCATCAGTATGTTCAAAATACGTGAGGCGATTGTCAATGCCATTCCAATGTCACTCAAACTGGCGATTGGCGGTGGTATTGGCCTGTTCCTGGCCCTGGTTGCACTGAAAAATGCTGGCATCATTGTTGATAATCAAGCGACCTTGGTGGGTCTGGGTGATTTGAAACAGCCAACTGTTATGCTTGCGCTACTTGGCTTCCTGTTAGTGGTGGTAATGCATCACTTCAAAGTACGTGGTGCGATCATTATCAGTATTTTGGTAATCACTGCGATTTCTACTGCTTTAGGTTATAACCAGTTCCAAGGTGTAGTGGGTCAAATTCCTTCACTGGCACCAACCTTCCTGCAAATGGACTTTCAAGGTCTGTTTACAGCCAGCCTGATCGGTGTGATCTTCGTATTCTTCTTGGTCGATCTGTTTGACTCTACTGGTACGCTAGTAGGTGTTTCACATCGTGCAGGTTTGTTAAAAGATGGTAAATTGCCGCGTCTGAAAAAAGCATTATTTGCCGATTCTTCTGCGATTGTTGCAGGTGCTGCTTTGGGTACTTCTTCAACTACACCTTATATTGAGTCATCAGCGGGTGTTGCAGCAGGTGGTCGTACCGGTCTGACTGCAGTTGTGGTTGGCTTGCTGTTCATTGCCTGCCTGTTCCTGGCTCCATTGGCTCAATCTGTACCAGGCTTTGCAACTGCACCAGCATTGCTATTTGTCGGTGTATTGATGATTCAGGGTATTGTTCATATTGAATGGGATGATATTACTGAAGCGGTTCCGGCGTTCCTGACCATTGTATTCATGCCATTTACGTATTCAATTGCAGATGGTATCGCAATGGGTTTTATCAGCTATGCGCTGATTAAACTGCTGACAGGTAAAGCGAAAACTGTTCCATACATGGTATGGATCATCGCAGTACTATGGGCATTGAAGTTCTGGATGTTTGGCGGCTAATTTTTGTCGAATATCAAAAGGGTGTAAACTCAGTTTGCACCCTTTTTTATTTTTCTCAGGTTTAATCAGGAGTAGCGATGAACCGTCTTGAATTGATTCAGGCCTTGCCAAAGGCTGAGCTGCATGTGCATATCGAAGGTACCTTTGAACCTGAGTTAATGTTTGCGATTGCACAGCGTAATGAAATTAGCATTCCTTATAAATCAGTTGAGGAAGTGAAGCAGGCTTATAATTTCCATAATCTGCAATCTTTCTTGGATATCTACTACGCAGGTGCCAATGTTCTGATTCATGAACAGGACTTTTATGATCTGGCTTGGGCATATTTTGAAAAATGTGCGGATGATAATGTCGTGCATACTGAAATGTTCTTTGATCCGCAAACGCATACTGATCGTGGCATTGCCTTTGAAACCGTGATTAATGGCTTGCAGAAAGCCTGTGATGATGCAAAAGCTAAATTAGGCATTACTTCACATCTGATCATGTGTTTCCTGCGTCATCTTAGTGAAGAGGCAGCATTTGAGACATTAGAGCAAGCACTGCCTTATAAAGATCAAATCATTGGAGTAGGGCTGGATTCAAGTGAAGTCGGGCATCCACCATCTAAGTTTGAACGTGTTTTCGCTAAAGCACGTGAAGCCGGTTTTCTGGTGGTTGCACATGCGGGTGAAGAAGGTCCGGCAGAATATGTCTGGGAAGCTTTGGATTTATTAAAAGTAAACCGTATTGATCATGGTGTTCGATCTGAAGAAGATCCAGGATTGATGCAGCGTTTGATTGCAGAGAAGATGCCGCTTACAGTATGTCCACTTTCAAACCTAAAGCTGTGTGTTGTGGATGATATGCAGCAGCATAATATCCGTCGCCTGTTGCAGCAGGGTGTCCATGTCACAGTGAATTCAGATGATCCATCGTATTTCGGTGGTTATATGAATGACAATTTCACTGCCATTGCTGAAGCTTTGGATTTAAGCAATGAAGAACTTAAACAGCTGGCAATTAATTCTTTTGAAGCTTCATTTATTTCTGATGCTGAAAAACAGAAATGGGTCAGCCTGATTCAGGCACTCGCTTAAAATATCATTTCAGCAAATTTGTTAGCCCAAAGAGGGTAGAGTTCGCTCTGCCTTTTTATTTAATCTGATCTGTGAACCGAAGATGAAATTAAAATTCCTGTGGCCTGTTCTGGCTGTTAGCTTAATCAATCCTGCTTGTGCAGATACCTCAATGACTCAGAAAGCCTTGAAACCTGTGATTGAATATCAGTGTGGCCAAGAGCTGAAAGATTCCAAAGTCTGGAAAATGGGGACTTATTTCATGGCTGAAGCCAATAAACAGCATTTACAGCAAAAAGTATGTGGCTGTGTGGGTGAACATGCCTTGGAAGGTGTGCCGGCCAAAACTCTGTTAAAAGCAACTGTTGATGAAGAAACCAAAAAGGAGCTAACCCGCAAAGCAATTGCCAATAGCTTAAAAGGCTGTATGGGCGAGTTTATTAATTAAAGATTTTTTGGGTGCTGGATTATCCAGACTTTACTCTTAAATTAGTAGTGAGTTTTCTTTCCTGTGATGGCTATGAGTCTGGCTGCGTGCAGATTAGACATCATGACTCATTTTTAGATTTCTTATTGCGATAAACTTCGGCACAATAGCCGCATATTTTAAAAGTTGAAAAAAGGATAAAATCCGTGAAAAAATTATTGGCTGTTGTTGCTCCATTAGCACTTGTTCTTTCTGCCTGCGTAGCACCACAAGGTACAGGCACCACAACTCAAGCAAGTACAGGTCAGCAGCTCGGTTCTGCAGCCATTAAAATTGCCATCAACGCAAAATGTGTCACTGAACTGAACAATATTCCAGCTTGGCAGACTGCAACACGCTTAATGACAGAAACACAAAAACAGAATATCCAGTCTGAAATCTGTGGTTGCGTGAGTGAAAAAGCACCACAAAACGTGACTGCGGTGGATTTGGCAACTGCAGCAATTGACCCAGCAGCACGTGCAACTATTGTAGGCAATGTCGTTGCAAATACTATTAACGCTTGTGTGGCTGAAGCGGTAAACTAAGTCAAATTCAAATTTGAATAGGCTGACTGGTTCAGCCTATTTTTTATGGGAAATAAAATGAATATTGCTGGTGTAGATGAAGCAGGGCGTGGGCCATTAGTAGGATCGGTAGTGGCTGCGGCTGTGATATTGGATCCGAATAACCCGATTGAGGGCTTAAATGATTCCAAGAAGCTAAGCGAGAAGAAGCGCGAAAAACTTTTTATTGAGATTCAGGAAAAAGCATTGGCTTGGGCCATTGCTGAAGCCTCTGCAGCAGAAATCGATGAGCATAATATTTTACAAGCCTCTTTGCTGGCAATGCGCCGTGCTGTGGAAGCATTAAGCATTCAGCCGGAACATGTGCTAGTCGATGGCAACAAGATTCCTCAGGGTCTTGCGATGAGCTGTGATGCAGTCGTAGGTGGTGATGCCTTGCATCCTGAGATTTCAGCAGCCAGTATTCTGGCTAAAGTAACCCGGGATCGCCAGATGGTGAAGATGGATCAAAAGTATCCACAATTTGGCTTTGCCAAGCATAAGGGTTATCCGACCAAAGCACATTTTGAAGCGATTGCCTTACACGGGGTGATTGATGAGCACCGTCGCAGTTTTGGACCAGTGAAAAAAGTGCTGGCAGCGTTACTTGATCAGCAACAGGCGGGATAAAGTCTGTTTATTTTGCTATGCAGTTGAAAATTAGACAAATTAAAAGCGGCTTAAAAGCCGCTTTTATATTCATACAAAATTAACGATTAAAGTTATTTTGTGTCTGGTTATCATCTTCATAAGAAGAAGGCTGATAATCCTGGTCAATATGCTGAAGATGCTCATGCATTGCACGTTCATGCTGGATACGTTGGTAAATCTCTTCACGGTGTACAGAGACTTCTTTCGGAGCATTTACCCCAATACGAACCTGGTTGCCTTTTACGCCAAGTACAGTCACGCTGACTTGGTCTCCGATCATTAAAGTTTCCCCGACGCGTCGAGTCAAAATCAGCATGTTTCTCTCCTTGCAAAATGCAAAACCTGCAATCTATTGAATGTAATAAAAAAACACAACCTAAAATTATATAATTAAAGTTTGAATAGAAAGTCCTGTCCATGAAATGAAGAGGTTAGCTATCCAGACTGTTGAAAATCCTTAGGCTTAATATAACAGAGCCACTATAAAAAAAACTATAGTGGCCCTGCATTTTTGTAGAGATTTAATGAAATACTGTCAGACAATGACGGTATTTTGTAGTTCTCTTAAGCGCGTGCGCTAGATTCACCATGTTCACGGTCTAAACCGAACGCCGTGTGAAGTGAACGAACTGCAAGCTCAAGATAATTCTCTTCGATAATTACTGAAATCTTGATTTCAGAAGTAGAGATCATCAGGATATTGATGCCTTCATCAGCAAGAGCAGTGAACATTTTGCTCGCTACACCTGCGTGAGAACGCATACCTACACCTACGATCGACACTTTTACGATGTCATCACGAGTTGCAACTTCACGTGCGCCAATCGCTTGAGCGGTTTCTTCAAGGATTTTTTTGGCTTTAGCAAGTTCACCACGGTTTACAGTAAACGTGAAATCAGTCGTACCATCTTCTTCAACGTTCTGGATAATCATATCCACTTCAATATTGGCATCACCAATTGGTTTAAGAATTTTAGATGCAATACCTGGCTCATCTGGAACACCCAGAATAGTCAGTTTAGCTTCGTCGCGGTTGAACGCGATACCAGAGATAATTGGCTGTTCCATGTTGTCTTCCAGTTCAGTAGTAATAAGAGTTCCGACGTTGTTTTTGAAGTCTTCGTCAAATGCGCCATCAGTGTCATTATCGAAGCTTGAGAGTACACGTAAAGGCACTTGGTACTTGCCTGCAAATTCTACAGAGCGAATTTGAAGAACTTTAGAACCTAAAGATGCCATTTCCAGCATTTCTTCGAAAGAGATACGGTCTACTTTTTTCGCTTTAGGAGCAACACGAGGGTCAGTCGTATATACGCCATCAACGTCTGTGTAAATCTGACATTCATCCGCTTTAAGCGCTGCAGCAAGTGCAACACCTGAAGTATCTGAACCACCACGACCTAAAGTTGTGGTATTGCCATCAGCATCAAAGCCCTGGAAACCTGCAACTACAATCACGCGGCCTGCATCCAGGTTTTCAGTCAATACATCAGTATCAATTGATTCAATCCGTGCTTTGGTGAATGCGCTGTCAGTTTTAATACCAACCTGGCGACCAGTTAAAGATTTAGCTTCAACGCCAATTGAATTCAGCGCCATAGCTAACATGGAAATCGTTACCTGTTCACCCGTAGAAACCATTTGGTCAAGTTCACGTGGGTCAGGGGTTTCGGTAATGGCTTTCGCGAGAGCAAGCAAGCGGTTGGTTTCACCACTCATAGCAGATACGACTACAACCACCTTGTGGCCATGGTCATGCCAGCGCTTCACACGACGAGCAACATTGAGAATGCGCTCGGGAGTACCCATTGAGGTACCGCCATATTTTTGAACGATTAATGCCATAGTTGTTCCATATAAACCATGACCCTAATTTTCCGATCAGGGTCAGTTACACAAAATGAAGTTTTTATTTTGCTTCAAGCCAAGCTGCTAAATCAGCCATCACTGGAGCAAACTTCTCGTTAAGTGGCGCGCCACCTTGTGCCAAGTCAGGTTTACCACCACCTTTACCACCTAGCTCAGTTGCCAAGTGTTTGATGATGTCACCCGCTTTAATAGAAGCAGTAAAGTCTTTAGCTACAGATGCAATCAAGCTAACCTTGTCACCCTCTACACCTGCAAGAACAATGACTGCATTTTCTAATTTTGATTTCACACCATCGTGCAGGTTACGTAGTGCTTTCGCATCCATACCCTGAACAGTCGTGATTAATGTTTTACGACCAGCAAGCTCTTGAACCTGGCTTAAAAGTTCACCGGCTTGTAGGCTTGCCAATTTTTGATTCAGCTGTTCAATCTGTTTTTGCAATTGATGCGCAGTGTCCACCACAGCTTCAACTTTTTCGACTGTTTGATGGTTCTGTGCTTTTAACAAACCATTGATATATTGAACATCACGATCGACTTTCTGTACGGCTTCAACCGCTTTAGTACCGGTTACGGCTTCAATACGACGTACACCTGCTGCGACACCACCTTCAGAAGTGATTTTGAACAGACCGATGTCACCTGTACGTTTCACGTGAATACCGCCACACAGCTCGATTGAGAAGTTTTTTTCGTCAATCACTGAACCCATAGACAATACGCGAACTTCTTCACCGTATTTCTCACCGAACAGCATCATCGCACCTTTGGCTTTCGCAGATTCGATGTCGAGCAGTTCAGTGGTAACAGGCGTGTTGGCAATCACTTCGGCATTTACCAGACGTTCAATTTCTTGCAGTTGCTCAAACGTTACAGGCTGATCGTTAGCAAAGTCGAAACGTAATACGTCAGACGCAACCAATGAACCTTTTTGTTGTACGTGTGAACCCAGGATTTGACGTAGGGCAGCGTGTAGCAAGTGAGTTGCAGAGTGGTTACGTGCAGTTGCGGCACGAATGTCGGCTTTAACCGTTGCTTCCACGTTTTGAGTAACTTTCAAGTTACCCA
This sequence comes from Acinetobacter sp. YH16038, assembly GCF_013417275.1. Lineage (NCBI taxonomy): Bacteria > Pseudomonadati > Pseudomonadota > Gammaproteobacteria > Moraxellales > Moraxellaceae > Acinetobacter > Acinetobacter sp. YH16038. Next base: position 107,344 of record NZ_VPEG01000007.1, read on the forward strand.
TAGTCACGATACCTTGGTGAACGAATGCACCACCAGATTTTTTGGTATCTTGAACTTCGAAAATACCCGTATCGTTTTTGAAGAGTCCTGTATCACCGATCTGACCACCGCTTTCAGCATAGAAAGGAGTCTGGTTCAATACGATCAGTGCTTCATCGCCTTCAACTACTTCGTCAACTTGCTCGCCATCTTTATAAATCGCGATGATTTGACCTTGACCTGCTGTTGCGTCATAACCTTCAAACTGAGTCTCGCCTTCAACTTTAACGACACTGTTGTAGTCAATTGCGAATTTACCGGCATCACGTGCACGTTGACGTTGAGCCGCCATTTCTTTTTCAAAGCCAGCTTCATCAATGGTTAAGTCACGTTCACGTGCGATGTCCGCAGTCAGGTCAGTTGGGAAGCCGTAAGTATCATAAAGTTTAAATACCACTTCACCTGGAATTACAGAACCTTTCAGGTTTGCTAATTCGCCTTCAAGCAATTTCAGACCTTGCTCAAGTGTTTTGGCGAATTGTTCTTCTTCTTTAAGAAGTGCCGCTTCGATACGTGCTTTGTTTGCTTCAAGTTCAGGATAAGCTGCGCCCATCACATCGATTAAAGGCTGAAGCATTTTGTGGAAGAATGAACCAGTCGCACCCAGTTTGTTACCGTGACGAACTGCACGACGGATGATACGACGTAATACATAACCACGACCTTCATTTGAAGGGTTCACGCCATCTGCAATCAGGAAGCAGCATGAACGTGCATGGTCAGCAACCACTTTAAGTGAAGCAGGGTATTCAACCGGTGCATTTTTTAATTGAGCAGCAACCTCTAAATCACGTGTATCAAGACCAATAATTTCAGCAGCAGCTTTTAACAGGTTTTGGAACAGGTCGATTTCATAGTTAGAGTTGACGTGTTGCAGAACCGCAGAAATACGCTCAAGGCCCATACCTGTATCAACAGAAGGTGCAGGAAGAGGGTGCAGTACGCCATCCGCAGTTCGGTTGAACTGCATGAATACGTTGTTCCAGATTTCAATGAAACGGTCGCCATCTTCTTCAGGCGTGCCAGGCAGGCCACCCCAGATGTGCTCACCGTGGTCATAGAAGATTTCAGAACATGGACCACAAGGACCAGTATCGCCCATTGCCCAGAAGTTATCAGAAGCGTATTTTTCGCCTTTGTTGTCACCGATACGGATGATACGGCTGGCATCTAGACCAACTTCTTTATTCCAGATGTCAAACGCTTCGTCATCAGTGTGATACACAGTCACGTATAATTTATCTTTAGGCAGTGCCAGCCATTTATCGCCGGTCAGGAATTCCCAGGCAAATTTAATCGCATCACGTTTGAAGTAATCACCAAACGAGAAGTTACCCAGCATTTCAAAGAATGTGTGGTGACGAGCTGTGTAGCCAACGTTATCTAAGTCGTTGTGTTTACCACCTGCACGTACACATTTCTGTGAAGATGTTGCACGAACATAATCACGTTTTTCTAGACCCAGGAAGCAGTCTTTAAACTGGTTCATACCAGCATTGGTAAACAATAATGTTGGGTCGTTGGCAGGAACCAGAGAACTCGACGCGACACGTGTATGCCCTTGCGATTCAAAGTAGCTTAAAAAAGCTTCGCGAATTTCAGCTGATGTCATAAAACGAGTACTCACAACCAAGTCACTCCATAATTTCCGATTTGGCTAAAAACATCACAGTCTGACAAGAAGGTTGGTTCTTTGCTGCAATGCGGGGCTTAAATATTTAAAAACGCCAAATTATAACGGAAAATGCCTGTTCAACCAATGATTTTCATATTTATAGATCATAAAACTATAAGGAATGAATATTGGAAAAATCAGAAAAATGCCCTGCAAAATCAAAAGCTATTGTCATTACAGTAATTTATTTCAAATCTCAGTAACAGAAACTTCGGATTGCCTTCATTAAAGCATGAATTTTTCGATGAAATATTGGACATTCTGTGTAATTTTTAGTGGATTTAGCTGAATAGTTATCAGTCAGCTGGATAATTCCATTAATATAGGCGCACAAAGTTTTATGCCGCAGTAGGGAAGGTCGATGCAACGTATCGCAATTAATGGTTTTGGACGAATCGGACGCAATGTGTTGCGTGCATGGTTTGAGAATCCGAAAGATTTTAATTTTGACATCGTTGCCATTAATGACGTTGCCGACGTTGAAACCTTATTGCATCTATTTAAATATGATTCTACTCATGGCCGTTTCCCGGGGCAGGTTGATCTGACGTATGAAGATGAGTATGCCTACCTGCATGTCACTTATCGCGATGCTTATCAGAAAGTTCAGGTTTTAAGACAGGCGAATCCGGTGGAAATGCCTTGGCGGGAATTGAATATTGATGTGGTATTGGAATGTACCGGCCTGTTCCGTTCGCGTGAAGCAGCGACTCAGCATATTACTGCCGGGGCAAAACGGGTGATTATCGGCGCTGCACCGTTTGATACGGTGGATGCTGCAATTGTCTATGGCGTCAACCATCGTGATGTCAAAGAAAGTGACCAGATTATTTCTAGCGTGTCTTGTACTACGCAGGCATTGGTACCGCTAGTCAAAATCATTGATGATGCCTTTGGGATTGAGACTGCACTGATGACTGAAATTCATGCGGTGACTGCGGATCAGTCAGTACTGGATCATGCCCATCGTGATTTAAGACGTGCCCGTGCTTCCGGGCAAAATATTATTCCAACCACATCTTCAGCTTTGGGTGCTTTAAAACGCGTAATGCCGAAGATGGAGAACCGGATTGATGGTTATTCGATTCGTGTTCCAACCATTAATGTCGCGGCCATTGATCTGACTTTTATTTCTCAGTCACCCATTACTGATCATCAGTTGAATGAAGTATTAATTAATGCGGCACGTCAGGATTTTGCTGAAATCATGTTTGTGACAGATGAGCCTTTGGTTTCTAGCGATTTTAATCATTCGCCTTATTCATTAATTGTGGATCTGACCCAAACCCTGGTAGTGGGGCATCAGGCCAAAGTATTTGCCTGGTATGATAATGAATGGGGTTATGCCAACCGGTTACTGGATCTCTGTGAATCCTTTTACACAGATTAAGCTATTTTGAAAGCATCCCAAATGGGGTGCTTTTTTATGCAAGATTAAAAAATTAGAGGAAAATGAATAAGAACTTGGACGTAATTGATCGAAAAGCTTTGGATTTATGCCGAATATTTCTATGATCTGGATATTTTTTCGTTAAGATAAAGATAATTAAATGGAATAAGAGCAAGCACATGATGTTGATCTGGGGATTTATTATATTACTAACCTTGGCTGTAATCTTTTTGATCTGGCTGCAATTTAATAATAATGAGAGTTCACAAAGTGTGGAAGGCGTGCCAGTTGAGGAAAAAGTGGCACATCTGGAAGAAAATTTAAAAAAGACCTTGGAAATTATGCAGGATCTGGCGAAAAAGATGCATGTGCAGCAGGAAGTACTGGATCAGACTACAGCCAAACTGCAAAAAGTTGAACTGCAAAATGCAGAACTGGTAAATCTGCTCGCTAAAGTAGTAGAACCAAAGTCATAAGACCTTTTTATGCTGGCCTAGCCTTATATAAAGGATTTAAACCAGTAACGTTCTTAAAATAACTGCCGAGGCCATGCTAATCAAAATGGTCGGCAGCATGCCAAAGCGTGATGCAACGAATAGTGTCACCATTATAGCGATCAGATCAGCTGGATCATCTCGTAAAAAATATGGGGTGATCATCGAAATCAGTACACAACCCGGAATCACTTCCAGAATTTTACGCTGACGTTTGCTCAAAGTTTTATTTTTGAGTAGGACATAGCCAAGTATCCGAGTGCAGTAAGTCGTTAGCGCCACCAATAAGATTGCAATAAAAGTGCTCATCTGAATCATGCTTCATTCTCCTGAATGAGCCAGAAGGCAGAGGCAATGCCTGCAAGTGCACCGATTAGTACGTACCAGTTACCTGGTAGATAGCTATAAGCCAGAGCAGCACAAATAAAACTGATTAGCCAAGGTCTGGCTTCAGTAAAGCCTTTCCACATACTTTTCAGTAAGACCAGCATAATGGCGGGGAAAGCCATATCAAAACCAAAACGGTTAATATCACCTAGCACAGGTCCAAGCAGGGCACCGAGTGTCGTAAAGCCGACCCAGGCCAGATAAAGAACAATACATAGCCCGGCATAATAAGGCAGACTAAAAGCATATCGATAACCAAACTGTGCCAGTCGACGCTGTGCATCGGTCAGGCTTAAGGCCCAGTTTTCATCGACCATAAAGAATAATGCCGGAAAGACTTTTCGATTTGGAAGATGTCTTAAATAAGGTACTAAACTGGCACCGAGCAGAATATAGCGGCTGTTAATGAGAAAACTAATAAAGATTAAGGTAAGCAGATGCGGTGGATCAGTCCAAGCTTCTAAAACTGCAAACTCGGAACCGCCAGCAAAGTTCAGCCCGGTCAGCAAGGGAACCTCAAGCAGGCTAAAATCTTTTTGTGCTGCTGTTGCGCCCAAGACCAGCGCCAGAGGAATTACACCCAATAATAAAGGTATGCAGTCTTTCACACCACGCTGAAACTCACTCAGAGGAGTGGCATCAGAAGGCGTTATACGTGGCTGAAAGGGAGGCATGAGATGATCAGGTTTTATTCTAGAAGGAGAAAGAAAGTTTATAAGAAATATAGGAGTCTTTGCAGTGCCTTTAAACTCTACCAGAATGATGCTGTTTTCTTGGTCATTTAAGTTCCCATATTGGGTTTTTGTATAGGATTATTTTTAAGTATCTAGTCCTGATATTTTATAAATTTTTACCCTTGGATAGATGAGGATTGAATCAAGAATCAGTTTTTTGTCATTGTTTTGGTGGGGAAATACATTAAAAAATCAAATAAATAAGTTGTATATTAACTTCTATTTAACCTGTCTTCTCTTAATAAGAGGGAGATAATTTGGTTTATCTATCTAAGTCCTTTGTTCAGTCAGAGAAAATTATCAAAATTGCGATGCACAGCCTAAACGATCGTGCTAGACTAGGAGAAATCGGGTGTGCTCCCGATTTTTTTATGCGGTTTATTCCGCGCTGACAAGAATTTAGGTTTACAACATGCCCATTTCAGAGACATGGTTATTACCTGATGGTGTAGCTGATGTATTACCAGAACAAGCGCAAGTCATCGAAAGCCTGCGCCGTCAATCACTGGATTTCCTCGCATCTCGAGGTTATCAGCTGGTGTACACGCCATTTATTGAATACATTGAATCTCTATCTTCTCTCTCAGAATCGAATCAGGATTTAGACTTAGCCACTTTTAAAGTGATCGACCAGCTGTCTGGCCGTTTGCTTGGTGTGCGTGCCGATATGACACCACAAGTGGCTCGTATCGATGCGCATGTACATCCAGTGGAAGGTGTAGCTCGTTATTGTTATGCGGGTACGGTTTTACATACGAAACCTCAAGGATTTAATACCACACGTGCACCATTGCAATTAGGTGCAGAATTATTTGGTTCAGACAGCATTGATGCTGACGTGGAAATGGTTGACTTGATGATCAGCCTGATTCAAGAAGCGGGTCTGGCCGACGGTATCCATCTTGACTTAGGTCATGTGGGTCTGTTCCGTAGTCTGATTGCACAAGCCGGTTTAAGCAAAGCAACTGAACGCCAATTGTCTGATCTTTATCAACGTAAAGCATTGCCAGAACTGGCTGAGTTTACTGCAAATCTTAAGTTTGGTTCAGACTTCTATACGCTTGGTCGATTTGCAAGTGACCTGGATGCCTTAAAAACGAATTTAAGTGCTGAAGTATTAGAAAATCCAGCCTTCAAACAGGCGTTTGATGCACTGCAAACCACCAAAAATGAAGTTCAGGCACGTTGGCCGAATCTGCATATTGGGATTGATGTCGTCGAGTTACGTTCATACCATTATCACACCGGCCTGATGTATGCAGTTTATGCACCAAACCGTGCTGCGGCACTGGCACAAGGTGGCCGTTATGATGGCATTGGTGAGCATTTTGGTCGTGCACGTCCGGCAACTGGTTTCTCTTGTGACTTATATGCTTTAAGTGCAGGCAAGTTTGCTACAGCTAAAGTTGTGGTAGCACCTAAGGGTACAGATGCTGCGCTGTTAAATGCGATTCAGGCAACCCGTGCACAAGGCTTAAGTGTAATTCAGTTATTAGGTAATGATGATTTAAACTCGGTACCGTATGCAACTCACCAGCTAGTGAATGTGGACGGTGAGTGGACCATCAAAACGATTTAATCGCTTTAATTGTTTTACTCAGTGTTCATGTCGCTGAGTGGGACTTTCAACTTTAACAGCATGATGTAATGAGGCTATTATGGGCAAGAATGTTGTGGTACTTGGTACCCAATGGGGCGACGAAGGTAAGGGTAAGATCGTCGACCTGCTCACAGATCAAGCGGCTGCAGTAGTTCGTTATCAAGGCGGACATAACGCAGGTCATACTCTCGTGGTTGGTGGTAAGAAAACTGTATTACACCTCATTCCATCAGGTATTTTACGTGAAAACGTATTGTGCTTAATTGGTAATGGTGTGGTTCTTTCACCTGAAGCGCTCATCAAAGAGATGGATATTCTTGAAAAAGAAGGCGTGCCAGTACGTGAACGTCTACGCATTTCTCCAAACTGTCCATTGATTCTTCCGCACCACATCGCACTTGACCAAGCTCGTGAGAAAAAACGTGGTAATGCGAAAATCGGTACAACTGGTCGTGGGATCGGGCCTGCTTATGAAGATAAAGTAGCGCGTCGTGCAATCCGTGTTGCTGACCTGGTACGTGGTGGCGAACATCTGAAAGCTCAGCTTGAAGAATTGCTTGAATACCACAACTTCCAATTGACTCAATTCTTCGGTGTTGAAGCAGTTAAAGTTGAAGACGTACTTGCGCTTTGCGACGAATGGCGCAAAGTGATCGAGCCTATGGTCATGGACGTGACTGGTGAACTTCACGCTTACCGTAAAGCTGGCAAGAAAATCATGTTCGAAGGTGCGCAAGGTTCATTGCTTGACGTTGACCACGGTACATATCCGTACGTGACTTCTTCAAACACGACTGCTGGTGGCGTAAGTTCAGGTTCAGGTCTTGGTCCATTACACCTTGACTACGTTCTTGGTATTACTAAAGCGTATACTACTCGTGTAGGTTCAGGTCCATTCCCAACTGAGTTGGTGTATGACGCTGCAACAGATACAGGTGATGCAATTGGTAAACACCTGGGTACTGTAGGTTCAGAATTTGGTGCGTCTACTGGCCGTCAACGTCGTTGTGGCTGGTTCGATGCTGAAATCCTGCGTCGTTCAGTAGAAGTGAACTCACTGTCTGGTATTTGCTTGACTAAACTTGACGTTCTTGACGGTTTGGAAGAAGTGAAAATCTGTGTAGGTTACGAAGCTGCTGATTCTGGCTGTGTTGGTTCTTCTGATGCGCTTGCATTTGAAACTTTAAAACCAATTTACGAGACTATGCCAGGCTGGAAAGAATCTACTTTCGGTGCGAAATCACTAGATCAATTGCCACAAGCGGCAATTAACTATGTGAAACGTCTTGAACAATTGATTGAATGTCCAATCGACATCATTTCAACTGGTCCAGACCGTGAAGAAACCATTATTCTTCGCCATCCGTTTGATGCTTAATCCTTTAAGCTGAAAATGATAAAAACCCTGTGATTTCACAGGGTTTTTTATTTGGAAAAGCTTATAAAAATGATTGAAAACCTGTTTGGATTCTTTATGATGTTTTGACCTTATATATTTGAGAAGGTCATGAAATATAAAAATTTATTGGCGGGGATGGTCATTGCGACCACATTAACGGGGTGTACTACGGTTGCAGATTTGATGGGAGCTGATTCAGCTACATTAAATCTGAGTGCAGCACAAAGCTATAATCAGATGCTGACAGAGGCCAAGCAGAAACAGATTCTGGATACGACTTCTGCCACCTATAAAAAAGTAAATCGGGTTTTCCTGAAAATGAAGCCGTATGCGGATCAACTGAATCAGACTGGGCAGAAGTTTGACTGGCAAGTGGCTGTGATCAAATCTAACGAGATTAATGCCTATGTCGCACCAGGTGGCAAGGTGGTGTTCTATACGGGTATTGTCGACACACTAAAACTTACAGACGATGAAGTTGCTGCCATCATGGGACATGAAATGGTGCATGCGCTTGAGGAACATTCTAAGAATAAGGTAGGAGCGCAAGCACTGACTGATCTGGCAGTAAGTATCGGTAGCAAGTACGTCGGGCAGTCCGCTGGTGGTTATGGCGGGCTACTGCTGGATATGGGTGCTCAATTTGGTGTGGGCTTGCCATTCTCACGTAATCTGGAAAGCCGTGCCGATAAAGGCGGGCTCATGCTGATGGCACGAGCAGGCTATAACCCGAATGCAGCGATTACGTTGTGGCAAAAAATGAATGCACAAGACAGCCGTGGCAATAGCGTCCTGAATAAATTTACTTCTACGCATCCAACGAATGATGACCGAATTGCAGCCTTGCAACAGCTGATGCCTGAAGCGATGACGGTATATAAAGCTAAGAAATAATTTGGAAATTCAGGACTAAAGTCTTAACAGCAAGTGCTGTGCAGTGGCATGGCGCTTGTTAGAATAAAACAAAATAAAATATGAGTATGCAGGATGCATAAAAATATCTCGGGAACGATGTTCTATTCCTTGTTATTCGCGATGGGCGGCGCACCGACCATTGCGATGCTAATTATACGTGCCCAAACTCGGGATCCTGACATTATTTATGGGGCATTCATTGGCTTGAGCGTGATCATTGCCTGTGTATTGGTACCGGTCATCTTACTGCAGAATGCTTTTCTATTTTTTAAGCGTAAAAGTGAAATTTTAGAAGAAAAAATTAAACCTTTGTGTCATTTATATTTAGGTTTAAATATTGTCTGTCTGATTTATTGGCTTGCGATACAGTATTGGGGTTAAAATTACATAAAATATAACAAGATGAAGTAATTGTACATTTAGTTGCTCCGGCCTTTAACTTATAATTTTTTTATAATGTAAATTAACCTTTTGCTTATGGTGGAGTCACTATAATGAAAAATAAATTCTTGTTAGGTATGGGTGCAGTCGCAGCCATTACTTTGTCTGGTTGTACAACTATTGCCGATATTGCGGGCGCAGATACAGCGACTTTAAATGCTTCAGCCAGCCAAAGCTACAATGCCATGGTGGCAGACGCTAAAGCGAAAGGTCAGCTGGATACCAGTTCAGCGACATATAGTCGTATTAATGCTGTTTTTAACCGTTTAAAACCTTATGCCAACCAGCTGAACCAAACGGGTACTGCATTCCAATGGCAGTTAGCCGTACTAAAATCTGATCAGGTCAACGCTTTTGTGGCACCTGGTGGTAAAGTGGTGTTCTATACCGGTATCGTGAACAAGCTGAATCTGACCGATGCTGAAATTGCAGCCATTATGGGTCATGAGATGGTCCATGCCCTAGAAGAGCATGCGAAACAGAAACTTGGTGCACAAGCCCTGACTGATCTGGCATTGGGTATTGGTTTAAATGCAGCGGGCGTAGGACAGGGTGGTGCTGCAGTAGCACAATTGGGTAGCCAGATTGGTATCGGCTTGCCTTACTCACGTAACCTAGAAAGTCGTGCGGACCAAGGTGGCTTAACCCTTATGGCACGTGCTGGTTATAACCCGAATGCAGCGATTACGCTTTGGGAAAAAATGAACAAGCTTGAAGGCGGCAGTACGGGCGCAACCTTCTTGTCTACTCACCCATCGAACAGTCAACGTATCGCAGCAATGCGTCAAAATCTGCCAGCAGCAATGCAGATCTATAACAAACGTTAATGATTGCGTAATTTGAGTGATTCGCGATTTTAACGATGAAAAGCAGGGCAGTAGTCCTGCTTTTTTATATTTAAAATCTTAAGGCAATAAAAAAGGCAAAGTTTTCACTTTGCCTTTTTGTGCTAAAGACTGGGAAGCCTTAGTGGTGGTGACCACCTGCACCGTGTACGTGACCGTGATCAAGTTCTTCTTGAGAAGGTTCACGGATAGACACGATTTCAACTTCGAAAGTTAAATCTTGACCAGCAAGTGGGAAGTTAGCATCAACAACTACGTTATCACCTTCAACTGCTTTAACAGTTACGATTTGAACGCCGTCATCAGTTTGTGCTTGGAACTGCATGCCTGCCTGGATGTTGTCTACGCCTTGGAACATTTGTTTAGGCACTTCTTGCACTAGCTCTGGGTTATATTCGCCATAGCCTTCAGCAGCAGGAACATTTACAGTGAATTTTTCACCAACAGTTTTGCCTTCTAAAGCTTTTTCTAAACCAGGGATGATGTTACCTGCACCGTGCAAATAGGCAAGTGGTTCACCTTGAGATTTGTCGAGAGTTTCACCCTCTGCGTTAGTCAATGTGTAGTGGAAAGAAACCACGAGGTTATTTGCAATAGCAGTCATATTAATTGATCCATTCAATTTTTTAAGGGTACATCATAAAGTGAAATTGTATTTTTGTAGACTAAAAATAGCAAAAAAATGCAATTTGACATGTTTAATGACGATTTTTTCATATATGAGGACAATATTTACAATTTCAATGCAATTTCAGCTTGGGTGCAATTTTTCGTGTAACAAAGTCTTTGGCAGTTAACAGACCAGCATGGGTATAGCCATGAATGGTGGCCTGATGAATCCGGTACAGGGATACATACATGGATTTCGCGACAAAGCCTTGAACATTGACCTGACCCAATAATTCACCGACAGCGCTGTTTTGACTTAAAGACACTAATGAACCTTTGTCAGAAAACTTGAACATCGGTAAATAGCTTTCGCCATTAATGCGTGCTTTTAAGGCTCGGACCAGAAAAGCGGCCTGCTGGCTGGCGACCTGTGCACGGGGGCCTAAAACCGGTTGATCTGCTTCAGGCTGACAGTGAGCACAATCACCAAAAACGAAAATATCCGGGTCTGACAAAGTTTGCAGAGTTGCATAAACTTTTAGGCGATTAATGTTGTCTTTTTCCAGCTCTTTAAGTTTTGCCAGAACTTCTGGTGCTTTAATTCCAGCAGCCCAGACTTTAATTTCTGCTTCGAGGCTTGAACCATCAGCAAAATAAATCTGGTCTTCATCGACTTTAGCGACCCTATGACTGGTTAATACCTCAATACCTAGACGATCGAGTTGCTCCATGGTGTGTTCAGCCATTTTCTCAGACAGTGCAGGTAAGATTCGGTCAGCGGCTTCAATCAAAGTGATTTTGACTTTATTTGGATCGATCTTGTTCAGACCATATTTAAAAAAGTTTTGTTTGGCGATCACCAGCTCGGCAGCCAGTTCTACACCAGTTGCACCGGCTCCAATAATGGCAATTTTAAGCTCACGGGAAGAGGTTTGATTTTGAGCATTGAGATAAAGATGCAGCAGATCCTGCTGGAAGACATCAGCTTGCTGACGGCTGTCGAGAAAATGGCAGTATTGTGCGACACCTTCCGTATTAAAATCATTGGAAGTGGAACCTAATGCCAGCACCAGCGTGTCATAGCTGATGTGTTTCTTCTGTTTAGGCTGAGTTTTTTTAGAAAAGTAATCTGTTTCCAGAACAATTTCTTTAGCCTTACGATCCAGATCAACAAATGTTCCCAGCACAAAGTGATAATGATGAGCTGCAGCATGACTAAAATAATTGGTTTCTTCTGCATGCGGATTAAGTGTACCTGCAGCAATTTCATGCAATAAGGGTTTCCAGATATGTGTCAGTTTCTGATCTACCAACGTGATATGCGCTTGGCCACTTTTGCCTAAGGTTTCGCCCAGTTGAGTAGCTAGCTCCAATCCACCTGCGCCACCACCTACAATTACGATTCGATGTGCTGTCATATATTATTAACCTATTTATTTTTCTAATAAAAATAAGAGAAATTTAGACCAAATATACTATGGCATGGGCAGCAGGCCGTCTTGATTAGAATTGTTATACAAATTACAAAACGTAGCAATTATGTCAGGGGAGGTAAAATTGACGAGAGAAAAGGGAGAAATTTAAGGGGGGTTAGAAGGCAAATGAGAGGCCTTCTAACTGTATTCAGTGTTTATTTCTGGATTGGATAGAGTTTGGCACTTGGTGCATTTTCTGCAAAGATGCCAAAGAAGCTAGATAACCAGCTCAGAAATTTCTGGAAGAAACTGGCTTCTTCAAGTTCCACCATATCTTCAATCTGGATGGTACGAATAAGCTGATTATTCTGATAGACATGAATCGTCGCTAATGGCATCACTTTGGCCATAGGTGCAATTAACTCAGAAGCAGTCATTTCTACATTGATATGGGTTTGGGTTTCATGGAGCGGTTCAATGCTTTGCATTACACCATCACCTGTATTCAACATCACCCGTTGATGGTTTTGATCGAACTGGTTCAGGTCAATGGCATAATTCTGATCATATAAAGATGTCGTAATAATCTGCGGCTGTTTAGTCTGAACCTTAAACATTTTCAAAGTCGATTTGATCACCGGTAATTCAGCGAGTAGCTGTTTGTCTTTAATGGCGACTTCATTACGGGTATAGGTATACGCCAAATTCATCAACTTATGCGACACTTCAGCGCGTTTGGCAGCACTTTTGGTACCTAAAACAACCACGATCAAACGACGGTGGGGCAGTTCCATATCATAAGTTGGACGATTGGCGGTGAGCGCCAGGTTATAGCCGGCTGCACGAGTAAAGCCAGTTTTTAAACCATCGACGCTTGAGTCCACTTGCAACACACGGTTAGTGGCACGGTGGAAATGGTTGTTATAGGTAAAACTTGGCTGTTTGGAATAATATAGATAGTCCGGAGTTTGATTGACCACGGCTGCCGACAAACGCGCCAGATCCGCTGCAGTAGAATAGTGCTCAGGCATGGTAATACCGGCCGGATTCTGGAAATGGGTATGAACCATACCTAAAGCTTTTGCTTCCCGATTCATTCGCTCGACAAAGCTCGGAATATCACCTGAAATTTTTTCTGCCAATGTCACAGCAGCATCATTCGCCGACATGATAATCAGACCTGCCAGAAGTTGATCAATCGAAATCTGCTCACCTTCTTTCAGGTACATTTGTGACTCATCCCACATCACTGTTTTCACAATCGGTGTTGCAGTTAATACTTCACTTTTATCTAATTTACCCGCCTGAATTTCTTTCAATGCAATATAAGCGACCATCATTTTGGTGAGGGAAGCTGGAGCACGTTGAACGTCGGCATTGTGTTCGGCAATGACCTGGCCTGACTGTGAGTCAAGAATGGTCCAGGCTTCTGCTTCAACGCTTTCAGGCAAAATATTCAGAAGGGCAGCATATGAAATTGCAGGCACAAACAGGCTAAGAACTGCAAGCAGTGAGATGATGTATTTCAAAGGTGTTCCTTAATAACCAACCGGTCGATGAACGATTTAATTTTCACGCATGCTATGCCTTTTTTTTAAGGATAGCTAGTCAGAAATGTAGACAAATGCGACAGCTAAGCAATACTGGCCTAAAAAATGCTAAGCTAAGCTATAACTCATTTATTTGTATTTTATATCGCCCATTATGTTGCATTATCAAATCGAATTTGACGATTATCGTCAGCACCTTATTCACGTAACTCTTCGCTTTTTAGCAGACCCAACACAAGTCCTTTCTTTACCGACCTGGATTCCGGGTAGTTACCTGATTCGCGAGTTCTCCAAGCATATTGAAGCAGTCAAGGCTTATGATGAGGATGGACGCCAGCTACAAATCCAGAAGTTTGAAAAGAATAAATGGCGTTTATTCAATACGGATCATGAACTGATTACTGTGGAATATGATGTCTATGCGTATGACCTGTCTGTTCGTGGTGCATATGTGGATCAAAACCGTCTTTATGTGAACCCGGCTTGTGCATGTTTAGGGCTGGAAGGTCAGGAACATAAAGAAATTGAAGTAGAAGTATTCCTGCCGGATGAACTGAAACATTTCCAGCTTGCGACGGGCATGCAGGCCAAAACTCTGGTCAAAGGTCGTTATACCTTAAAAGCTAAAAACTATGCTGAACTGATTGATGCGCCGTTTGAACTGGCAGAGCAGACCCGTTTCAGCTTTGAAGCCAATGGCATTCCGCATGAGTTTGTGGTGTCAGGCAAGCATGCGATGAATGAACAGCGTATGAAGCAGGACATTGAAAAAATCTGTGCGACAGAAATTTCCATGTTCGGTTCTGCGCCATTCAATGATTATACCTTTATGACCATAGCCACCGGGAACAGCTATGGCGGTTTGGAGCATCCAAACTCAACCAGTCTGATTACACCGCGTGATGATTTCCCTAAAGTAGATGAGCCTGAAGAGCCATCGAAAGATTATCAGCGTTTCCTTGGCCTATGTAGTCATGAGTATTTCCATTCATGGTTAGTGAAATTTATTCGTCCAGAAAACTTCGTGAATTATGATCTAAATAAAGAAGGCTATACCTCTTTGCTTTGGATCTTTGAAGGGTTTACGTCGTATTATGATGACCTGATTCTGCTCCGTAGTGGCGTGATTAATCAGGAATCTTATATTGCATTGCTCAAAGCGCAGATTGACCGTTATTTGCAAAACCCGGGACGTTTTATTCAGTCAGTATCTGAGTCTAGCTTTGATGCCTGGGTAAAATTCTATCGTCAGGATGAAAACTCAAATAATGCCGGTACCAGCTACTACAATAAAGGCTGTTTAGTTGCACTTTGTCTGGATCTAGGTTTACGTCTGCGTGGCTCAAGTCTGGACGCTTTGATGCGTAAGCTATATGAAAATACGCAAAATGGCATTCAGGTCAATGAACGCACTATTTTCGAATTGTGTCAGGAATTGACTGGTGATAACTGGTTAGAACAGATTAATCACCTGATCAATACTACTGATGAATTGCCATTAGATCAGTTATTACCTGAATTTGGCGTGAGCTATACCCTGAAAAATGACAAGTCATTACCATTTGGTTTGAAACTTGTAGATAAGCCTGAAGGTGTGCTGGTTCAGTCTGCACGTCGTGATGGAGCAGGGGTGAAAGCGGGCCTTTCAGCGAATGATGTGATTGTGGCGATTGATGGACTTAAAGCAACGACGAAACTTGTCGAGAAATATGCGAAACAGGAAGGTACGTATACTGTCCATGCATTCCGTCGTGATGAGCTGATGACTTTTGACGTTCAAAATGGTGGTTCTGAACTGACTGAAGTTGAATTGAAAGTTGAAGATCAAACTAAAGCTGAGAAATGGTTGAAAGCTTAATTTAGCATTTGCTGTTTTAAAAAACCGGTGTTGATGCACCGGTTTTTTTATTGCATTAAGTTTTAGAATAATTATTTAACGATCAGTCGTGAGGTTCCACGGAATTCAGCCACGATTTGATCTTCCTGATTCAGGATCTGAATATCGTAAATCCCACTGCGACCGCTACTGGCTTTATGTTCAGCTATGGCGGTAAGGGTATCACCGAGCAGTGCCGGTTTCAGATAATGAATACCACAATGTTGGCCGACTGCTGGGTATTCGCCGGTATTGCAGGCAATGGCAAATGCAGCATCAGCTAATGCAAAAATCACAGCGCCGTTACAGGTCTGATGTCCCTGTAAATGTTGTTCAGACACTTTAAGTTCAATCTTCGCATGATTGTGGTTATAGGAAATTAGATGTGCACCGAGATACTGAATTAATCGGTCCTGATTAAACATCTGGTTCACTTGCTGATCCATTGCAGAACTCCTTTTTTAGATACACTTTGTTTTAAAAATATTAATTATGTGAATCATAAATAGCACTCTAGGAGATAAATAACAAGCGAAAGCCAGATGAATGATGCAATGCAGCTGTTTTACGCTTCAAAATAAAGCGCCATGAAAATGACGCTTTTAGGGATTAAGAATTAGTTGCCACGATAGGTTGAATAACCATAAGAGCTCAGTAATAACGGAATATGATAGTGCTCCAAAGCACCGTCAATCGTAAATACCACAGGTACTTCAGGGAAGAAGGTGCGTTGATTATTGGCCTTAAACCAGTCACCGGTTTTGAAGGTCACTTTATAGATGCCTTTCTGTAAAGCTGTATCTTTAGGATAAAACTCTTTGATACGGCCATTGGTATCTGTTTTTAACTCATTCAGTTTTACCCACTTGTCACCCTGCTGAGCTTCCAAAATCACCGCGACATTGGCGGAAGGCAGACCAGTTTCCTGATTCAGCACATGCACACTTAAAGGATTCTGTGCAAAAGAAAAGCTTGCTGTCACCGCTAGAAGAGCACCAAAAATAATTTTTTTCATAGGTCTGTTCCTATTCAATAGATAGATAAAATTAAAGTTGTTTTAAAGTATGTTGAATGCCTTGTGCGGCACATTGATGATCCTGTTCAGAGCCACCAGAGCCTGCAACGCCAACAGCGCCAATGAGCTGGTTTTTATAAACCACAGGTACCCCGCCGCCCAATAATAACAATTCATCCAGGGTATTTAAATTTTGTGCATCCGGGTTCTTTTGTGCATGACGCATGAAATCCAATGTACTGGTCTTAGTCGAGTATGCAGTAAAGGCTTTACGCTGTGATGCAGTTAAATTGTGAATTCCGACAGATTCATGCCGTTGACTGGCCAAGACATTGCCGCCTTGATCCAGTACTGTGACTGCAGCGGGTTTGCTGGCTTTCTGACAAGCTTGCATGACGTTCTCAGTAAGCTGATTTGCTGTACTCAAGTCCATAATATAGGCCGTTTTTAATTCAGCATGGCTTAAGCTAACCATTGCTAAACTCGCTAGATATAAAAATATTTTTCTCTGATTTAATCTACTTCTCATGATAATGTTCAGTCATATAGAAATTGAGAAGATCATAATCAAAGAATGGAAGCTCATGGATGACAATCAGATTACCAATTTGTAATCTTTGCGCCGTATGAAATTGATTAAACTCAGCCCATGCATATTTTAATTGTAGAAGATGAAACCAAAATTGCCGGCTTCTTGGCTACAGGCTTAAATGAATCCGGCTACCAGACTACACAAGTGGGTAATGGCCTGCATGCCTTATCGGTGCTGGAACAGCAACAGATTGATCTGGTATTGCTGGATGTGATGCTGCCCGACCTGGACGGCTGGCAAGTCCTCAAAACCTTACGTACTTTTTCTAAAGTTCCCGTACTTATGCTGACTGCCAAAGATCATGTGCTTGACCGGGTCAAAGGATTGGAACTGGGTGCAGATGACTATTTAACCAAGCCTTTCTCTTATATCGAACTCTTGGCCAGAATAAAAAGCCTGCTGCGCCGTGTACCGAAAGTTGAACATGAAATGTATCAGGTGGCCAATTTAGAGCTGAATCGTTTAACCCGGGAAGTATTTCGAGACCAGCAAAAAATTGAGCTTACCCAAAAGGAGTTTGCGCTTTTACAGTTGCTGATGGAACACCAGTCCGAAGTTTTAACCCGGACACAAATTGCTTCACTAGTCTGGAATATTAATTTCAATACCGACACCAATGTCGTTGATGTTGCCGTACGCCGATTACGTTCTAAAATTGATGACCATTTCAGTCCAAAACTTATTCATACTGTACGTGGTATGGGTTATAAGCTGGATGTGCACGCATGAAAATGCATTTGGGCACACGTCTCGGCATCGCTTTTGGCCTTATTTCCTGTATCGTTTTTTTAAGTATCGGCGGGTTGTCCTATCACAATATGCAGCAGATGGTGCAACAACAGCAGGATGAAGCTTTGGCCTTGCGGATTTCCAGAATAGAAATATTTCTGGCTGATCAGCAAAGCTTTCAGGTGCTGATCGAGCATCCGGAGCTTTATGAGAATATGCTTGGACAGGAAGATAACTTACTGATTCTTAAAAATGCTCAGAATACCTTGATTGACATTAATCCTTTAAATATCGCTATTCCTCTATTGGATTATCACACCAAGCTGAATTATCAAAATAATAAGATTGAACAACCCACGACCCGTTTGGCATTTAAGCAAGTGGACTTTAATGGACAGTCTTATCAACTGATTACCGGTAAGCAGCTCGCAGCAGGGCAACAGGTTTTAAAACATTACCTGATAAAATTAGTGATCTACACTCTGCTTGGTATTATTTTATCTACTTTGTTAGCCTGGCTGATGGGACACTATCTACTGCGATCCATGCGCCAATTAATTTACGCCACTCAGCAAATTAATGTGCAGCAGCTGGATCAGCGTATCGAGTTGCCATCCCGAACTATTGAGGTGCAGCAACTAACAGAGGCTATGAATGCCATGCTGGACCGAATACAGCAAGGCTATGAACAGTTGGCCCGATTTTCTGAAGATATTTCCCATGAATTACGAACGCCCCTGAATAACTTGATGGGGCAAACCCAGATTGCCTTGTCGAAGTCACGCAGTCGCGATGAATTAGAAAATTTGCTGTATTCCCATCTGGAAGAGTATGAACGTCTAACTCAGATGATTGAAAACATACTATTTATCGCCCGAGTTGAACATGGCCACTATCAGATAGAAAAACAGACACTAGAACTTAGCCAGATCATAGAAGATTTGCTGGCATATTTTGAGTTTCTGGCAGAAGAAAAAAATATATCTATTTATACGGATATTCCGGCTCAACTGAATATAGCTGCGCATCCGGAACATCTGCAACGTGCGCTTGCCAATTTACTCAGCAACGCAGTGCAGTATGGAAAAGAAAATGGCGAGATCAGAATCACGGCGATGACTGCAGAAAATAGCTGTCGGATTGATGTGCTGACAGCAGGTGTACAGATCCCCGAGCAGCATTTAGCCCATCTGTTTGAACGCTTTTATCAAGTTGATAGCAGCCGGCATCAAAAAGCCCAAACGGGTGGTTTGGGCTTGGCGATTGTACAGTCGATTATGCAGTTGCATCAGGGGGAAGTTCAGGTGAATAACCATCCTCAAGGTGTGGTCTTTAGTTTGATCTTCCCGATCTAAGCAGTGGCTTAACGTGTACGACGGCCACGACTCTTGGTATTTGGACGGGTGGTACCATTGGTCTTGCGACGTGGTTTTTCACCTTCTTCCATTTGCCAGATACGCGGTGTACCGGTTTTTTTCTTAGTGCCGTCTTTAGTTACTTTCTTGTTAATTGGTTTACCACCGGTACCACCCGGTTTTTTCACATAAGAGCGCGAGCGGTAAGGTTCTTGAGCAGGCACATCTTTAAAGTCTGGATAAAGTAGGGGTTCAATTTCTTTTGTTTCACCTGGCTGTAAGCCTAATTGAACCAGATCAATCGAACCGATTTTGGTGCGGATCAAACGTAAGGTAGGAAAGCCGACTGCTGCAGTCATACGACGAACTTGGCGGTTACGGCCTTCACAGATTGAAATTTCGACCCATGAAGTTGGAACAGAAGCACGGAAACGTACAGGAGGATTACGCTCCCATAACCATTCCGGTTCAGTGACTTTAATTGCTTTGGCTGGCAGCGTAATACCGTCATTCAGTTCAACGCCCTTACGAAGCTGTTCCAAAGCTTCTTCGGTTATATCACCATCGACCTGAACCAGATAGGTTTTGAATTTTTTGCTGGCTGGATTGGTAATATATTGGTTTAAACCACCATGATCGGTCAGGAACATCAAACCTTCAGAATCCATATCCAGACGACCGGCAATACGCAGATCCGGATCGTCTACGAAATCTGCCATAGTCTGATGTTTTTCATCTGGACGAAATTGGGAGAGGACGTCATAAGGCTTGTTAAGAATGACAATTTTCACTTTAACCTACTAAAATATATAAAATAATTCTGGTGTGGAAGTCATGTTGCCCATTGTGATACTCCTTTATTTACAAGTAGGAGATAAGGGAAGACATAAAAGAGTCCACTAAGTGGAAGCTATCATAGCAGATTCTGATTTATCTTCCTTGAATTTATGTTTTGTATCTAATCTGATTGCGACCATGCCGCTTTAAAATGATGTACTTTTTGTATTCAAATATGATCTTCCGTTTAAGAATGTTAATCCTCAATGATCTTCATTTTCTACTGAACTTGTCGAGTCAGTTAAGGGAAGATCAGACAATTCAAGGCTAAGCAAAAAATTGACAATGATTTTTTATAGATCTGAAATGGTCTTAACGGATTTACATACCATACAAAAGCTTTCCAAACTGGCTTAGACCACTACAAAGCAAGCTGATATTTTAATTTCACAGTTTCTAATATTTTTAATTTTGAGGTGAACAATGAAATTGTTGACTTTAATTAGTATGGGTATTGCAGCGAGTTATTGTTATAAAACCATCAAACATAACAAGCAAAATCTTTCAAATCTAAGTTTTGATGAAGTGATAAATCAACACATTTTACGAGATTTTATAGCCTGAGCATTACTTATATTTACTGCTAGTTTAATTTGATTATAAATAGAAAATCTCAACATATATTGTTGGGATTTTTTATTTTTATCATTTAAATATTTTTAGATAAGATGAGTAAGAAAAGTTATATCAAAATTAAAGTTACATGATTAATCTATTAAATAGTCAATTAATACAACTCTATAAAGCAATGTAAACGAAAAATTCAAATCTTCTGCTAAATTAAAAAATAAACCAAATGTGTGGAGGTCTGTATGAGAAATATACCAGAAGGAACCCAGGTTATTCATCATATATCAGCTCAGGACTGTGCATTCTATAAGGAAGAAAATGGAATTCTGAAAGTCTGGAATAGTGGTACTTGGGTGAATGCGATTGTACCAAATCTGGAAAAGATGATGGAGCTTGATTTCGAGTTAGAAGTACTCAAATCTATGTAGTAATTTAAAATTTAAAGATCCTTCTATTTAGGATCTTTAAATTTATATATTGAGGTTTTAAAAATAATAAAAAATGATCTTTATGGAAAAAAAGAGAATTTTATTGAAAATAAATTAGCAGTGTTGATTATTTAAAAATACATATCAGGTGTTTAGTTTTAATTTGATATCAAATAAGGAAAATAAATTATGAAATAGTAAATTAAAACCTATGAAATGACTTAAAAAGACATTAAGTTCAGAAGCTTAAATTTTGGAATGGCAATATATTACATAGAAAAATTTTTTATAAACAAAGATTATTTTATGATTTCAAAGAAATAATCTATTAATTTTTTAAATAAAATTTTTTAAGTAATTGATAATTAAAAAACATATTGATTGATAATTAAGGTTTAATTTATAGTTTTACTCTCTTATGTTGTGTTTTACTTTAGTTTAAATATTCAAGATTATGTAATATTTTGTTATTTGGTTTTATGCTTATGTAGTGTATAAATAATATACAGCTCTCCATGAGGGTAAAACACATGACTAAAGCAGAATTAGCTGTCTCCGCATTGGTCGTATTCCTTATTACCTTGATGGTTTATGGAGTAGGACAATCATTGAGTTATTAAAATAACTTTTTTCTAATGATTCCCGTATGTAAATAAAGCCCTTCGTGGGCTTTATTTTGTTTTCAGTCTGAATCACTCTTCTGATTTTCAGAATATTCTAGCGCAGCTTTTTGTGCTTCTGCGGCGGCTTTAGCTTCCAAAGGAATAGCATCTGCTGCAATAGTAGAAGTACCATAAAAGCCCATCGTAATGAGTATTAGAATTTTCGAAAACTGTTTCATACAAAATCCTCTAATTTTCTAAAACCTGATTTCAGTGTAGGGGATAAAACGCTTTGGGCATGTATGAGCGGTGTCTGCTTATGTAAGATATTGGGGCTTAGCGTGAAAACCCTTTCACCTTATGTAAGAACAATTATCTTATGAATTATTTTGTAGAATTAATTAAAGAAATGTTTTAGAAATTGAAAATATTAAATTTTCTTAAATTTATAACGAGAAAGATATAAATTTAATAACCTTAAAATTTAATTCCTTTAAAGAAAATATAACCATTTATTGAATAAAATAATGTGGATTAAAAAATAGTTCAAATAGGAATAATAAAAAATATTATAGAGCTAAGAAATTTGAACCTTAGCAGATTCTATGCAAGTAGTAGCACAATCGGAAATTAATAAATTGTTAAACTTGAAAATAGTGGCAAGATGACTCTGAATACAGATCTAATATTCAATCTACCTGATCATCCAGTTATTCCTTGACTGCGAAAACTATGGCCTACATTTTTATAGCCTCTTATACCAAATACACTATTATTGCGTTGATCTGAGTCTGCACTGGCAATTATTATGAAGGTGAATAGTAAGCGTCCGCTGAGCCCCACTTTTTCTAACTCATTAATACCGCGATAGTGTCCACTAAAATTTAAGTGGACACCTATTTATGGATTTAAAGACAGTTATAGACACTGCACCAACGCTAAAAAAGC
>NZ_VPEG01000064.1:0-5900 GCF_013417275.1 Acinetobacter sp. YH16038
ATTTCAACTTTAAATAAGCTTTTAGTTGTTCAAACAAATTGAGCTACCTCTCCTGTAATACAAACATTAGCATTTCATAGTAGTTAACCTTTATTTAACATAAAATCTCTTATATGAAATTTAGAACTTATCCCTTAAAAAGATCATTAAAAAGCTCTTTATCTTTCTGTCTATTTTCTTCTGTCTTACTTTCCGCACTTAAAAACTGCTCAAAATCAGCCCATTGATGTTTAAAAGATTCATCATTCTTAAATTTATTCAAAACCCAAGCGCCAAGCAAAATTTTCCGTCTAGTTTCATTTTTCCGTTCTTGAGCTTTTGCTTCGCTTAAAAGTTTTTGCTGTTTGAGTTTAAGCTCATTCTGTTTCTGTTTTGCCTGTTCTAAGATCTGCTCTTGTTCTTTTTTCAAATACTCAATTTGCTCTTGCAGGGATAATTTTTTCTGCTGTGCTTTGGTGAGTTTCTTTAAAACTGTATCTTTCTTTTCTTGAATATCTGACATAGTATTAAACCGTGATGATCAATAATCAAACATCATCATAGAGTCAAAAAACAAAGCGAGCAATATCAAACGTAGCGAAGCGAAGTTTTCCCGGAGTGAAACGAAGGGCGCACTTACCCACTTTTATCATTTCATTCAAAAGTGGACGTTGCGACAGGGGAAACCCCTGTACCCCATGACCTCGCTTTAGCATGGTCAGCAACTTTTTCAAAGTTGCAAAAATCAAAACCACGGTATGCAGAAATTTAGGTTTTTAAAGTGGCAATTTTTCATTTGAATGAAAGCAACATCTCACGAAGTGACGGACGTTCAGCCGTTGCTTGTGCTGCTTATCGTGCCTGTGAAAAATTAGAGGATCTGACTTTTGGAAAGACTCAGGACTACACTAAAAAAAAGGGACTTGAATACAAAAATATTTATGCACCAGAACATACCAATACAAAACTTTTAGACCGTCAAACACTTTGGAATACAGTAGAAAAAAAAGAATTCAATGCCAATGGCTCAATGAAAGCCAATGCACGACTCGCCAAAGAATATATCTGTGCTTTACCACATGAATTAACAGATGCAGAACGCATAAAAATCGTTGATGACTTTTGCCGAGACTTTGTGAACAAGCACAATGTTATTGTCGATGCCTGCATCCATGCACCACATGAACATAACGATGAAACCAATAATAAAAACTATCACGTACACATGATGTTCACTACCAGACTCATCAATGAAAAAGGCGAATTAGGAAAGAAACAAAGAATCTTCAACGACCATGGTCCCGAGATCCTGAAGGACAGCCGAGCAACTTTTGCCAATGTTGTAAACACAGTATTGGAAAATGCCGGACTAGACGAACGCATCGACCACCGGAGTTACAAGGATCAGGGCTTAGACTTTCTTGAACCCACTCATCATGAAGGGCATGAAGCTACAGC
This sequence comes from Acinetobacter sp. YH16038, assembly GCF_013417275.1. NCBI lineage: Bacteria > Pseudomonadati > Pseudomonadota > Gammaproteobacteria > Moraxellales > Moraxellaceae > Acinetobacter > Acinetobacter sp. YH16038. The sequence goes on from NZ_VPEG01000064.1 coordinate 1,438, forward strand.
ACTTCGCAGACAATATGACGAGGAACAAAAAAGACCGCTTGAAGAACGTAACACTGAAATTGTGCTACCAAGAATTGCACTTGAAAATGATGCAATCAAAGCCAAAAATTTAGATGCTGCACGAGAATACCAACAGATCATCAAGGGCCTTGATCAAGAAATTATTGTTCCAAGTCGATTAGAAGATCAGATTACCCAGCTGGAAAACGAACTTCAGTTAACCGAAGCAGAAGAAAAAGAGCTTTTAGCAGAATTAGTAAATCTCAACCTAGAAGAAGAACGCCTGCAAGAACAACAGGTTCAACAGATCGACAACGCATATGATGACTTCATCCGGTGCCAAGATATTTATGCAGAATTTGCCAATCAGTTTTACACCATTCAAAGCAATGCTGCTGATAATCAAAAGCAGATTGAATCAAATCTCACCAAGACAAAACGATGGTTAGCAGAAAACAAAAGCGATTTTTACCTACATAGCAATAATTTGTTTTATGACTCTTATCATCATACTTACAGAGATATAAAAAAACCTGATTTTTATGCGACTGAAAAATCAGTAGAACAGGCAAAAAATGAGAACTGGAGAGAATACGCAACCGAGGTCGAACAACTTGCTAAAGAATACGATATTGAGAATGTCGTCCAACGCTTAGGCCAATGCTCAGAGATACTGGAAAATAATGGGATTGAACGACCAACGATAAAACCCACGTTTTGGCAGAAGCTAAAACGAGAGTACGTTCATTCATTCGATACCCTACATGATTTTAATGATGATATGAAACCTATCCTTGTCGAAAAACGGGCAGATGATCTCAAAATTGAACAAGAAAGAATGCAGCAAGTACGCCAAGCGGAAGTAGATCGCCAACGAAGAATTGAAAATGATCGCAGAGAAAGTGAATTTAGAGAGCAATTACGTAAAGAACGAGAGCAAAAAGAACAACGCTATGAACAAGAAAGACGCGAACGAGAACATTTGGCATTTTTAAAACGCCAAGAATTGGAAAAACAGCAGAAAAATGAGCCTAAAAAACCAGAAAATGAAAATAACAACGATTACCGACCTTGGTGAATGCTGTTTAAACGCAAAAAAATAGGGTTTTTAGCGATGTTTTGCTAAACCACAGTAGATTTATAGTTGAGTTAAGAAAAAACTCTTAAATCGCAAATGAGAGCATTTAGCGAGTGTCTACGAGCGAACTACAGGGATCTAAATTTTTTCACCTGTTTTTCCCTGATTACAGGCTCCCCTGTGTATCAAGAACTCAGAATCAGAGCATCCCGAATGGGTGCGAACTGATTACGGTGGCTTTATGTCGAGCGAAGCGAGTGAAAAAGTTCTATGAGCGAAGCGAATTCCTAGTTGCTTTTCTTTTTTAAAAAGTCACGAAATTTTAAGCCAAAAATTGCCCCTACGAACTGAGCGAAAGCGAAGTTCAATAGAGTTTGAGCGTAGCGAAAACATAGGGCAATTTTTTCTTCCTTAGGTTTTTAATTAATTTTTATATTTTTAATGCTTTTAAATCCATTGGAAAGCTTTTTACATAAGGGTTATAGAGCTTATAAGACTACAATTCCTTTGTTATAAACTACATCTAAATCAGATGTAGTCTTATAGAATCTATTTTTAAAAAATATCAGTAGGACAAAATCAAATTTTTAGAGAGCGTTCAAAATTCTGTGTCAGCCGAATTGGCTAGAGTTTAATTATATCATCGAGCCTGCCTTCAAAGTAAATCGATAACTGTGTGATGGTTTGCCCCCAGTTTGTCACCGGCATTGTCCATTTTTCAGAAGCCTGTTGAATGCCAATATACAGCAATTTCAGCAGGCTATTTTCATTCGGGAAAGCCCCCTTGGTTTTGGTCAGTTTTCTGAATTGGCGATGTACTGCTTCAACCGCATTGGTGGTATAAATTGGCTTCCTAACCGCTTTCGGATATTTGAAATAGGCACTGAGTAAATGCCATTTTTCACGCCATGAACGAATGACTTTCTCGTATTTATCCCCCCATTTGGCTTCCAGCTCATCTAGCGCCATTTCAGCTGCCTGCTTGGTATCTGCTCGGTAAACAGGCTTCAGATCAGCCATAAAGGCTTTTTGATCCTTACTGGCCACATAACGCAAGCTATTGCGGATTTGGTGAATAATACATAACTGCACTTCTGTCTGCGGAAATATCGCAGCAATTGCTTCAGGGAAGCCTTTAAGCCCATCAACGCAGGCGATCAGAATGTCTTGTATGCCACGGTTCTGCAAATCTGTGAGTACGCTGAGCCAATAATTAGCACCTTCACTTTCTGATAGGTAAAGACCCAGCAGTTCTTTATGGCCTTCGTTATTTAGGCCCAGTACGGGATAAACGGCTTTGTTGACATAACGGCCTTCATCCTTGATCTTGTAATGGATGGCATCGAGCCACACAAAGGGATATACGGCATCAAGCGGCCTCTGTTGCCAGGCACGTAATTCGGGGATTAGCTTGTCTGTAATATTGGTAATGGCACCCTCGGAAATATCCAGTGCATACATATCGGCAATATGTTTTTGAATATCACGGTAGCTCATGCCGAGCGCAAACAGTGAGATGACTTTACTGTCGATCTCTTCAGAGAGTTTGGTTTGATTTTTCTTGACGAGTTGAGGCTCAAAATCACCAGTGCGATCACGAGGTGTTTCCAGTTCAAATGAACCGGAGGATGATTTTACGGTCTTGCGAGAGTAACCATTCCTGCGATTGGATGGTTTAGGATTTTCTTCCAGATAGTTTTCAATTTCAGCATTTAAAGCCGCTTCTGTCAGCTGTTTGATTAGTGGTGTCAGGATACCGTTTTCACCAGTGAGGGGTTGTCCTGATTGTAATTGTTTTAAAGCTGCTTCGAAATCAAAGTTGTTTGCCATGATGTGTCATTTCCTGTTTGATTCAGTTTATTGAAATGACACAGATTTTTGAACACTACCAATTTTTATTTCTATATCGTCCTCTGTACTCGATATACAGTAGCGATACCCACACCTACAGCTTTTGCTACTTCTTCTTTTGTCATATTTTCGGCCTTAAGTAGCTGTTTAATACGCTCATGCTTAGCGGTATTGGCTTTCTTTCCTGCCGGCTTGTAACCTGACCTTTCTAGTCCTTGCTTAATGCGTTCTCTCCTTTTGTCGTTATCAAGCTTCGCCATAGTTGCAAGTAGGTCTATCAACATGCTGTTGATGACGTTCAGTATCTCTCCTGTCATGCCACTATTAACGACGTGTGTTGTGGGTAGATCAGCGACGACCAGGCGCAGTCCTTTGCTCTTGATCTGTTGCTTAAGAATGTCGAAGTCGGCTTGTTCTAGGCGTGACAATCTGTCGACCGATTCCACGAGTAAAATGTCACCTGGCTCTGATTCGTTTAAAAGCCGATTGAGGATGGGTCGGGTTAACTTCGTGCCGCTTTCATTTTCGATGTATTCAACGTGTCCAGCGCTATAGCTCTTACTGAACTCGACCAAGTCACTGAGCGCTCTTTCAGCATCTTGCTCTTTAGTTGATGCACGTACATAAATGCGAACTATCATAACCGACTACCTATCAAAAAGACTTAAAAAAATAAGTACAATGATAATACTATCATTTAATAAAGATTAATAGTCTATTGATAGGTATTTTTATCATTTAATACTTTTATCTTTTATGTATAGTGCAATGATAGTGTTTCTTGAGGCTCGTACGTGAATGAAATTATTTTTTATGGGTAGTTCTGCTCTTTAATTTACGTAGAACCAAGCAAAACGAAAAAAACCGCCTGATCCAGCAGGCGGTTTTAATATTTAATAGAGTAATGGTTGCAAGATTTGCGTGAGCTGAATTAAGTCTGCTAGCAAGCTAATAGCTTGTAGAATCAATTTCAGTGAAATCATATTCATGCCTTACCTCCTCTCTGTCTGTGAGAAGGCAATGACAAATTCCGGTTGTGTTCAACGGTCTTTTCGACTTTAATATCAATTTATATACCTCATCGTTGTCTTCTCTGGCCTCGATAACGCCTCAATTTATCTCTCGAGTTGTGGAAGATGAGAGAAGTAAATTAAGGCTCCATACTCATTAAGTTATCTCTCGAATTGTGGAAGATGAGAGGGGTAACTTAATGATATTCTCAGTGCTGTCTGACAACAGAATCAACACCTTATTTTGGCAAGATACGGGAAAATATAGGGTAGATCAATATTGACTTTTTATGAAAAAATTTTCGTATTTAGACAAAAAGTTTAGGGAAAGAACTCCCCCAATTTCTGTGTACTCGTAACTACTTATACAATAAGAATTTTATTTTAAAATCAAAGAAATATAGTTTATTTATCGACAACTTTGTGGATAAGTTTATGTATCAGTCATTGCATGACCTTATCTAAAATAGTTCGAACCACCCCTAGTCGTGCGCAAGGAACCCTCTCTGCCAGGTGACGGATGC
>NZ_VPEG01000065.1:0-5899 GCF_013417275.1 Acinetobacter sp. YH16038
ATGATAACTTTACTGTTAAAAGAAGTCTAGACAACCTTGTTTTATGCTTGGATATAAGGCTTATTTTAAAATAATAGTAGTGAAGATTTTCTAAAATTAACATAATACACCTTATACGAAATACTGTTTTTTATTCGATATAAATCATAAACTTATACTAAGACGTTCCAGGGTTCAGCGCACTGGAACGGCTTTTTTGTGACTATTCACGTTCCACGCCTATTCTTTGATCAATGTTTCACGGTTTTAATTAAATAAACTGAATAATTCAATCTGCACGATTTAAGCGATTATCTTGAATAAGATCATCCAATTTATCTTCTAAATCTTCAATCTTATATTTGAGCGATAAAATAGAATTTTTTAAACGCTCATTTTCAGGAGCATCAGGATTTTTTAATTGATTAAAAATTTCTAATAATTCGTTGCGATTAGTGCTTAACCTTTCAATGTCACTTTCAATAGCCATTCTTGGTGTCCACAGAGCAAGTAAACTTTGCTCATAGTCTTTGAGTTCTTGATGGCTCATTGCATCTAATTCAGCTCTAGTTTTCATGGTTTAAAATCCGTCTTGCTATGAAGAGCTTTAAAAATCCGCTTTGCTGTTTCCTCTCTTACACTTTTCGGATCTCGTAAGATGCCACTAATCCAAAGGGCAAAACTAGGATAGTCCTGGAAGTTACTTAGGTCTGATAGCTCAGAAAGTTTAGATAAAATAGCACTGTACTTGTTAATTTGAGCATCAGACAGGTTGCAGAATATATCTATTGTTTTTGGATCTCGCTCAGGAGCTATTAATTTTGGCTTAGATTTTTCTTTCACAGTGAACTTAAAGCCGACAACAGAACGTCCTTTTTTAACTGGACTATAGTCAACTGTTACATCGGTAAATTCATTAATTTCATCTAATGAGCTCTTCAAAACTCTTCGTTTTAAGTTCCTCAAATCTCTATAAGATTCTGGTAAACCAAACTCTGTAAACATTTCATCTAGCGTTAATTCAAAGCCATTTTTTGCCTGATTTTTTTTCGCTAAATGGTAAAAGTCTATTGAGTAGTCTTTTTTTAATTTTAGAACTACATCTTTTTTATAACGAGTGTATGGATTGTATTTATCTAAAATTTTCAACATCACCAAAACAATAGATGTAAACCTTAAAGATATCCCTGCATCTTCATAAGTAGCATCAATTACCCAGTTAGAGTAGACCTTTTTCCCCCTATCATTAACGTATGAAAAGGACCGATCTACTAGTTTTTTTGACGCATTTTCAATTTGTTTATAAGCAGAATTGACTTTGATACCACAGTCATCAGCAAATTGTTGAGCAGATATTAAGATTTGATCTTGTTCACTTGCATCGATATTTCTAGCAATCGGAGAAGCCATAATTAAAATTCTTTTTTCATCTACAGACATGCTTTTAAAGCATTCAGTAACTTTGTTTTGAATAGCCATTGTTGTTACTGGATAAGATTTATCATAACTATTTTCTTTATTCATTCAGATATCAAACCTTATAAAAAATGAACATGATTTTTGTACCCTTATGAGAAAACAATGTACACCAATAAACATAAGGGTACAATAATTTATTTGTACCCTTTATCATGCTATTTGTACCCTTTAATCATGCTATTTGTACCCTTTTAAACGATAAAATCATGCTATTTGTACCCTTTATCATGCTATTTGTACCCTTTTAACGCTTGAAACTATTGCTACATAAGGCTTTCAGAAGGTCTAAAAGCTTTTAAAAGCTTTTTAAAAGAATAAAAGGGAATTTATTTCCAAAGTGAGTTATTAAAACTGCCCTTGGTACTCGCTAAAGCTCGTACTCTATTGAAGCTCGTTTCACTCGCTTCGTGGGGGCAGTTTTTTGCATATATGATCAAGGATTCAAAAAGCAAAACATGAATAATGCATTCGCTATGCTCATGCTTTTTGACGAGCAAAAGCATCAATACTTCGCTCGTAGACACTCGCTAATCACTGTCCCCAGTAATTCAATAAAAAACGGTTTTTCAGAGGGGGAATAAGCAACCTTTCGTTGTGTCGCTCGTAGACACTCGCTAAAAGGCTCTCATTTGCGTTTTAAGCGATTTTATTTTTATCAACTATAGTTTTACTGTATTTCTATCAAAAGTCGCTAAAACCCCCGTTTTTTTGCGCTTAAATGGGATTGCTAAGGCGTGTAGTCATGGTTATTGTCATTTTCTGGCTTTTTAGGCTCATTTCTCTGCTGTTTTTCTTGTTCTTGGCGTCTTAAAAATGCCAAATGTTCTTGTTGCTCTCGTTCTTGTGCATAGCGTTGTTCTTGTTGCTCTCGTTCTTTAAGTAACTGCTGTTCTCTAGATTCACGATCTTTTCGGTCGTTTTCGAGCTGTATTGCTATTTTTTGGGAAAACTCTTGCTGCGCTTCGGTCTCAATTTTTTTTGTAAAAGCCGCATGCAATTCTTGGATTTTTAGATCTTCCATTTCTTCTGCATATAGTCGCTTTTGTTTTTCACCATTTTGAGGACTAAAGTATTTATTTCCATAGTTATCTTCTTCAAATATATAACTATTTATGATCTCCAGTCTTTGATCGCGTACATACTCTTGATACTCAGTTTCTCTGCGTGATATTTCAGAAATTTGATGATCTATATTTGAAATTTGATCATTAAGTTTTCGTTGTTTAACAGTGATGTTCGGTTCGTCAAGTTTTGCAAAAGACTTTTTAGGCTGGAGCAGCTGATTTTCTTCTGTCCATTTATTTAAATGATCAGAATATCTCTCTTTTTTTTCTATTTCACTAAGACCAGAAATATGCTTTTGGATGTCTAGTTGGGTGTTGTGTTGGTCGATCAGGTCATTTATTTGATTGATCCATTTTGTTTTAAAAAATAAAGGCTCTTTTTTGCGTAGTTCTGATATTGCAGAACTCATCGTGTCTAATTTTGTTGTTAATTTTGATAATTCTTCATTTTGGAATTCATAAAGTTTCTGAGAAGTTTTTTCTGAATACTCAGCTTGAGAGTATTGAAACTGAAGCTCACTTCGTACTTTTTGAACAAGATCCTCAGATACTTTGATGTTTTCATCCAGTGCGATGACCTTTTTGATTTTTAAATTACGTAGCTTAATTTCATCATTTTTCAGACTAATTTCTGTAAATATTCCTCGTCTCCGGAGGTATGTCGCTTGAGGACCTTCGTGCTGAGTTGCTTCTAGGTCACTTTCCTGGTCTTCATAACTTCTGTGATCGACACGTTCATCAAATCCATTTTGTTCCAGGTGATGATTGCATAACTCTGCAAATGATTCTCTCCAGTGGCTTACAGTTTCTGTGCCATTGTCACGACTGAAGTCCCTATATTTTTTTGCTGAAAAGCCACCCTGCTCATTAATACTTCGGGTTGTGAACATGATGTGTGCATGGTAGTTGCGTTCATCACTTCCACTGTCTGTATGAGGTGCATGAATAGCAGCATCAACGATGACACCGTATTTTTTAACGAGGTTTCGGCAAAGTTCATTGAGCATATTTTCACGCTGTTCAGCGTTTAACTCACTGGGAAATGCAATCTCAAACTCTCTTGCAAGTAATGCATCTTTTCTACGTTCAACCTTTTCGACTTCATTCCAAAGTGTTTGGCGCTTGAGTAACTCAGTATTTGTATTTTCAGGTGCATAGATTTTTGTAAATTCGACACCAGTTTTTCTTGTGTAGTCTTGTTCTTTTCCATAAAAATCGCATACCAATTTTTCACTTGAACGATATGCAGCACAAGCAACGGCCGATCGTCCATTACCTCTACTAATCGTTTTAACTGAAAAATGATATATCGCCATTTTGCTTTTGCTCTTTATTTCGATTTATCGAAATTACCAACATGTATATGTTGGTCAGGGGATTACAAAGGGGATTTACCCCTTGTCGCACCATTGGATGAAATCCAATGGCTAAGTGCGCCCTTCGGGAAAACCACGATAGCATGGGCTGTCTTGAATTTCAATTCAAACAGACCTATGCTTGAGGGGGATTCCTTGAGATGGTGATGGTATGAGTGTTGAAACTTTAGAGCAAAAAATTGCAAAGCAAGAAGAACGATTAAGACAACTAAAAGCACAAAAACAAGCTATTGCTGCTCGTGAAAAAAAGAAAGTTTCTGATCGACAAAGAAAAGATGATACTAGACGTAAAATTCTACTGGGAGCTTGGGTTCTAAACAAACTGAAAAATGATGAATCTTTTAAGGGTCAACTAACCGATTTTGAAAAGTTTTTAAGCACGGAAAGTAAGACTGAAGAAAATAGGCAGAAAGATAAAGATCTTTTTAATGGCGTTATATGGAATAACACCTAAATTTCGCATATGAGATTTTGTATTAAATAAAAAAACAATCCCCTAAAAATAGGGGATCTTGTTAGTAATGGAATCGACATTGAATTATAGAGATTCGTTCATCTGTCACTTCATAAACTAATCTATGCTTTTCATCAATCCTACGACTCCAAAATCCTGAAAGATTAGCTTTTAAAGGTTCTGGTTTTCCTGTTCCTTCAAAAGGTGTTCGCTGACATTCTTTGATTAAGGTATTAATACGCTTAAGTATCTTTTTATCCTGTGTCTGCCAATAGATATATTCATCCCAGGCATTATCAGTCCATTCGACGTTACGATTCGTCATCCTCAATCAACTCTCTGTGTTTTGTTTTCCCTGCACGTAATTGAGCAATTGATTCATTTAAACGACTTGCATTATTTGGAGATGAAAGGAGATATAACGTTTCCATTAAGCTATCGTAATGATCTTGTCCCATTACTACAGCATGGCCACCTTCTTTTCTTGTAATAAAAGCAACGTCTACATCATCAATTACTTTATCTAAAACAGATTTTAAATTGTTACGTGCGTCCGTATATGTAAATACATGCATATATCTATCCCTCATAGGGTAAGCTGCGTCAAAACGCTGCTAGCTAGACTACCTAGGCGGTAGTGATTGAAACTTTACAATCCTAAATGTACAGAATCCTGTACATATTGTCAATTTCGTATAACCACCATTATGTTAAATTATGGTCTATTCATTAAATAACGGGGACTTCATGAACAAATTAATATACTTCATCATTCTTAATATTCTTTTAATTGGTTCTGTTTATGCTGAAAAAAATAAATTTTTAAATATGGCTCAAAGTAAAGTAAAGCAGGAAATGAAAGATCCTGACTCTACAAAGTTTCAAAATTTAAGGGAAATCAAAAATTCTGTTGGTGAGAGTGTGGTTTGTGGTGAAGTAAATGCTAAAAATTCCTATGGAGGATATGTTGGATATCATTTATTTTCGTATAGTCCGGATGGGGTTGTAATTTTAAATTCACCAAAAGATAGCGATTATTATAGAAATAAGTTTATTTATGACAAATCTGGCTGTGCAGGTGAAAAAGAAGAATTTTTAGCTCGAAATAAAGATATGTTCAAAAATTACTGTTTGGTTGCATATGACCTTTTTACAGACGTAATAGTAAATAATAAAACGAATTTAGATGCTATTACTTATGCCATGAGTAATTATCAAAAATATAATTTGAGTGTTTTTAATAATGATCTAGATAAAGCAAAAACAGATTTATTAGCAAATTTGGAACAAGTATTACAATCTAAAGAGACTGTAAAAAAAATTAAAAAAGATAAAAACGGAATGTTTAAAGCTCAATATATGTTTATTTGTCCTATAAGCATGGAAAAAAAATATATTTTTGAAAAGTAATGAAAAGAGAAAATTATTGAGTTTTCCTACAATTAACATAATACACGTTATACGAATTCCCAAGGCATGGCTTTTAGTCATGCTTTTTTTATCAAAAGACTATACCTGAATGATAGCGAGCCAAATCGCATACAATA
>NZ_VPEG01000066.1:0-5638 GCF_013417275.1 Acinetobacter sp. YH16038
GTGTTTGGTGTTTGAGGTGTTTGGTGTTTGAGGTGTTTGGTGTTTGAGGTGTTTGGTGTTTGAGGTGTTTGGTGTTTGAGGTGTTTGGTGTTTGAGGTGTTTGGTGTTTGAGGTGTTTGGTGTTTGAACTTTCTAATTGTTTTTAGTTATTTTCTATTTAACTTATAAAACAAGAATAATAAAAACCCCCACTTTAAAGCTAGGGAAGATTCAAAACAAACCCCAAGAGGGGCTGTTATCTGATATGGCTTATCTGCTATCACTTTATCAAACCTTTTTTCTTGCGCCGATAATATGTAGCTTGACCAATTCCAAGGGCTTCCCAAGGCTTTTTTGAACGCTCTGAATCAGCTTTAGGGCCACGTTTGGACTTGGCACCTCCCTTCGCACCACGTTTAGCTTGAATCTCGCTGAAATCTCCATAGCTGAAACGCTGCCAAACCCATTTAGCAATACTCTTTGATGTCGCCTTTACTTCGCTATACGGTAAAGGTTGTTCAAAACCGCTATTAATCGCTTCTATTTGCGCCCTGACGGCTCTTTCCCACTCGTGGCTAGAGTTGTGGTGCATGTAGTCTCTAATCGCCTTATACGCCCAATGACGCCCTTTCTCGAACATGGTGACATTGCGACCTAAACCAACTACTTCAAGTTTTTTCGGTATCTTCTTCGGCAGATCCACGAAGTCAGCAAGATAATCCAGCGAATACGCTTTATCAGTCCAAAAAATCGTCCTCCACTGGTCATTGAGAGGATTTTTTGTGATCAAATGAGAATAACTGAGATCAGCACCCATTTTGAGTGCAAAAGCGTAGTAAATAGCTTGTGCGTACTTGATTGCTTTCACACTAGCAAACTCGCTTGTACAAAGCGGTATCTCAAGCTTGTAGCAGTGATGGCAATGACCGTTGATTGGGTTCTGTGTTGTCCAAAACGGCTGTGGCAAACCTGCGTCAAACCAGGATAAAGCGGAATCTTCTTTGTCATCATCAAAGACAAAGTAAATCGTCATAAGTGGCGGATTAACTTGAATATAGGGCTTTTTAACCGCAATAGATTTGGGACGAATAAGCATATAGCCTGGTTTTTCGTCCATACAATAAGGTTTAATCGGTAGGTCTTGATAAAAAATTGACCGAAAATCAGTGTCTTTTGCTTCACATTTATTCATTTATAACAGTAACCGCTTGCAAAGCTCGCAAACACTGCTAAAATTAAGACATATTCAGGTGTTTAATTTTTAGTGTTTTCAAGCATTTAAATTAAAATTCCGAAGAAAGACAGGACGGCAATCCTGTTTTTTTTCGCCTATGAAAATGTAGCACTATTTTCAGTAAAAGCATACTGCAGTAAAAACAGTGATTTAGAGATGCTTTTTTTTTCGAGTACAGCAATGTAAAACATTGCTACGCAGAAAAATAAAGGGTCATCTTCTACTTTTACGCTTGATCACGTTGAATGCTTGATTTAACTCAATCGGGTCATAGTTCAAGCTTTTACACAAAGTAAAAAAGTTTTGATTGTCCATTTTTTCATGACACCAATTTAGCTGTAACAGCCAATGTTTTTCTGCATTTAATTGTTCGCACACATCATGTAAATAAGACAAGTCTACATTTTCCATTTCAGAAAAAGTAAGCATTGCAGCATAAGCAACGTCACTGATTGATGATGTTTCAAAGTGCTCGCTAATATCTATTTTCATAATTTTTTCATCTCCTACATTGTGAATCCGTTGTCATTATTACGTTCAATAGCTTTTGTTTCAGGCTTCGCCTGAAATAACGGCTTAACTTCGTTTTCTTTTTTATCAAGATCATTTAAGCGATATTCGTTTGAAGTTCGTTCAAGTGAGAATGTCCGATTGAGCTTTTGTCGAGTGTCGTAATTCAGATGACAGCCTGATTTTTTCATATAATCAATAATGCGCTCATCATTGCGTATCATCTTGTTTACAATATCAATTTCATCTCTACTCAGCCCATTTTCATAGTGTTGATAGTGTCCTAGTTCTTGAAATTTGGTTTCGATGTAGTAAGCGACTTGCTCAATATTTCGATTCTTAAATGCTTCATGCTGACGTTCTGACCAAACAGCAATACGCTCCGCAGTCGGTGAGCGATAACCATTGTTTTTGAAATATCGAGTTAAATCAGTACAGGGCTTTGGCTTAATCACAACATTACTGAGTTGTCGTGCAATTAAATCAATGTGTTTAGTTGTTCGATCAAGTTGTTGACTGAAAGTTCTAGCTTCTGAAGCTTGTTGTTTAACTCGCTGACGTTGATTTCGTTGTCTGTTGCTGTATTCAATGATGATGCTGTCGAAAGTGCTTTCGTTAATTGCGATTGTGTGAGCTGTATATCGTCCAGAATTGGTTTTAGTTCTTGATTGATCTTGCTCTGCACTAATTTTTCGATGTTCGAGTTGTCCAGTACAGTAAGCAATTTCTCTTGCAAATGTTTTTGCGCTTGCATTGCGAATGTCTGTAAAGACTGCGACATATCTAGCTTTGGTACTTGGTTCATTTGCTGAATTAGTGCTGTGTTGCGCTGTTCTAAGTGCTCGATGTACTTCTTCTGCTCGTTGATACAAGTCTGCTGTAGCTCGTTCTGTTTCTGTAGCAAACTGACTTGCTGACTGATTAACTGCTTTAATTCGCTCATTTACTTCACCCATGAAATTATGATCAGGATTAGCAGTAATGCTGTACATGATACTGACAAAATTAGACTGATTTTCTGCTGTTGTTGCTGTGTCTGCTGTTGAGCTAAGCTCTGAATATTCAAACTTTCGGCTTGTTTCACTAAACTTTGTACCTGATTCAATAGCTCGGTTGATCTGTGCGTCAGCTTCTGCACTGATTCCTTTTGCTCTTGTGCGTTGTTGATCAAGTTCTGACAGCTCTGCTGTATTTCGTTGTCTATAAATTTCAATCGGGACCTGGTACTTGTCTGCAAAGAATCTAGCTCTTGATTCAGTTGCTCGTTGAAGTTTGTTATAGAGTTCATTAACTCGTTTTGCATCGACTTCATTTGCTCTTGATGCGCTTTGATCTGCTTCTGCTCTAGCTCGATTTTCTGCGTAAGCAGTGACATTGAATCCATCTTTATAAAACTCCCCTGCGAGCTTCACGGCTGTCTTATCACCGTGCAATTTGACTGAAATAGTGTCTTTAGCGTTTCGTGTGATGATTCCATATTCAGCAAGCGTTTGGACAACATCGTTACGGTCTTGAATCACGCCTGCGTTAATGCGCTGGGCAACGATTTTATTTAAAAGCTCTTTTTTTTCAGGCTTGGTTTTACCTGCAAAATTAATTTCAATGGCCGCCAATCTTTGTGAATGCGTGTGGTGCGGTAGCTGTACATCAGCTTTCAAAATTGCGAGGTCATCAGGTTTGGACCAGCAATGTTTTTCGTTTAAATAATCTCTGAGTTTATCGAAGTATTTTTCGTGTCCGGGAGGAGCAATATTTAATGACTTACCTGTTCCAAGATCGACACGCGGCACCAAAACATGCACATGCTTTGAACCATCTTGCGCAACATGCAAAACAGCATTCATGTGATAGCGTGTCGGGTCTAAATCAGCAAAAGCATGTTTTTCAAATTGATCTAATGTTTCTTGAATCTGTGCATCAGTCGGATTGTCTTGTTTTGACCAAGCGATTACTGCTGACGAATAGCGGTAATCAAAATCTAGGCTTTCAGTAATGGCAACAAATGTTTGTGCATCACCTCTGAGCGTCTGAATATCAGGACGCAAATCGCCTTTTGCATCTTTTTCAGCAAGTAAATAGCCAACCGCTTTGCGTGGACAGCCTTTCCCATGTTTCGTAAATTTAATGTGCATCGGTTTCGACCTCCACTAACTCAACGGCTTTGACTGCTCGGACTCTCGCATTCTCGATAGCGGTATCGGACATTGTTGTTTTTTTAATTTCACCAATCACGCTATGTATATCTTCTTGGATTGCTTGAAGCACTTGCAGACACTCGATAAAGCTAAATTCTTGAGTGAGATCCAACTCTTGTTGTCTGTCATTTTTAATAAGATTTAAAGCTCTAGCACACTGATTCAGATTTGTACCGACTCGACCAAGTTCGAATAATACGGCTGGGTCTACTTTTGGCGGTGCTCGATGATGCTTTTTTTGTTTGAGTGGAAATGTGGGTTTCACATAGTTTTCAATTTCAACTAAATGAAATTCTGCACTAATCGCATTTTTAATTAGTCGATTGTTGAAGTCACTAAACTGTAAGTTTCTTTTCTCAAGAAAATCATCAAGCTGATTTTTTTCATCAACTGTCAGACGTAGACGTTTAACTTCTGATTTCGGATTGATCTTTTTAAATTTTGTTAAGTCTTCATCATCCATTTTTACCACTCCCCTGCTTATGGTTTTGGATGGGGGTTTGGGGGCGAAGCCCTCAACAAGACTTCTGTGCTACAACATCGATGGACTGCGTAGCAGGCACATGATTTGTAGCTACAGGGTAGGCTTGCTTAAATTTCAAGTTAGCACTTTGCGCTTGAATAAACAATCGTTCATCAAGAACATTGTTTATTCATAGCAAGGGCTAACGAAATTTAAGGAGGCAGGGGAGTTATAGAAAAAGCAAAATAAAAGCGGGCTGGGAGGTTATGGACAATCGCAAGCGAACATCAAAACTGGTCTGTGAATAAGGCTTATGGACAAGTTGTGGAAAAGCATAGCTGTACCACAACTTGCCCACAAGCTTATATCACAGGTTTTGATTTTGCCCACAACCACCCGACGCCCATAGACATAGAAGTTAAAAATCTAAAAAGAGAATGTTTATTAGTCATGGTGAGCAATATTGCTTCGCAATCTTGCTTGGATATATAGGGAACAGGCGCCAGAGAACAGACCCCATACTGATAGCTATTTGGAAAAACAGATTTCTGCTTTAGACCCGGCTTAACTGCTACTGATTTTCTGTTTTTCTGAATGCGGCTTTTATGCTTCTTAATTAGCGCATAGACAGTAGATTTAGACAGTTGAGTAGTATTTACAATCTCAGCAACAGATAAGCCTTTGCGATGCAGCGAGAGGGCTTTTCTGCGTTGTTTTGCGTATGACTTACCTTTTGCTGCTCCACCTTTTCTTCCTAACTGTTTTGCGATCTTGCGTAGCACATCGTTAGTGTTTTCAGAGTAGCTATAACGCTCATAACAAAAACGGGTAATACTCCGGCAGATTTCACGCACTTCACGCTCAACCAGTGGCGTTTTGCACTTCTCAAGATTGAGTTTATTCATGAAATCAAACAAGCAAGACATAAACTGGCGTTTTGTCCAGTCCTCGCCATGTTTGAAATACAACTTATAAGCGTGATGCCGTACTGTTTCAAACAGCCAATTGTTACGCTCCCCTACTGTTATATTTTTGCTTAATTTGACCGCTTTCGCTGAATTTGGAGTGAATAGCATAGGGCGTATCACTGGACGCTCATATATACGTGTGATTCTCGCAAGTTCAGCAAGCTGATACGGCTGTACTCGCATAGTAGATACTCGCCACATGCTGCTATGCGGATTTTTGGCGACTGAATTTCTATGCGCATAATCAGATGTTAGATGCTGTTTTTGGGGTGTTTTTACTGCAATTAAT
>NZ_VPEG01000067.1:0-1770 GCF_013417275.1 Acinetobacter sp. YH16038
AAATTACTCGAAGTTTATTTGAGAAATATTTGTCAGAAAATTGATGAGCCAAGTTTAAGAACTTTACTTATAAAGTTCGAAATGATTTTAACTGAAGAGTTTGATCATGGCTCAGATTGAACGCTGGCGGCAGGCTTAACACATGCAAGTCGAGCGGGGATAGGGTGCTTGCACCTGATTCCTAGCGGCGGACGGGTGAGTAATGCTTAGGAATCTGCCTATTAGTGGGGGACAACGTTCCGAAAGGGACGCTAATACCGCATACGTCCTACGGGAGAAAGCAGGGGATCTTCGGACCTTGCGCTAATAGATGAGCCTAAGTCGGATTAGCTAGTTGGTGGGGTAAAGGCCTACCAAGGCGACGATCTGTAGCGGGTCTGAGAGGATGATCCGCCACACTGGGACTGAGACACGGCCCAGACTCCTACGGGAGGCAGCAGTGGGGAATATTGGACAATGGGGGGAACCCTGATCCAGCCATGCCGCGTGTGTGAAGAAGGCCTTTTGGTTGTAAAGCACTTTAAGCGAGGAGGAGGCTTACCTGGTTAATACCTGGGATAAGTGGACGTTACTCGCAGAATAAGCACCGGCTAACTCTGTGCCAGCAGCCGCGGTAATACAGAGGGTGCAAGCGTTAATCGGATTTACTGGGCGTAAAGCGCGCGTAGGTGGCTAATTAAGTCAAATGTGAAATCCCCGAGCTTAACTTGGGAATTGCATTCGATACTGGTTAGCTAGAGTATGGGAGAGGATGGTAGAATTCCAGGTGTAGCGGTGAAATGCGTAGAGATCTGGAGGAATACCGATGGCGAAGGCAGCCATCTGGCCTAATACTGACACTGAGGTGCGAAAGCATGGGGAGCAAACAGGATTAGATACCCTGGTAGTCCATGCCGTAAACGATGTCTACTAGCCGTTGGGGCCCTTGAGGCTTTAGTGGCGCAGCTAACGCGATAAGTAGACCGCCTGGGGAGTACGGTCGCAAGACTAAAACTCAAATGAATTGACGGGGGCCCGCACAAGCGGTGGAGCATGTGGTTTAATTCGATGCAACGCGAAGAACCTTACCTGGCCTTGACATACAGAGAACTTTCCAGAGATGGATTGGTGCCTTCGGGAACTCTGATACAGGTGCTGCATGGCTGTCGTCAGCTCGTGTCGTGAGATGTTGGGTTAAGTCCCGCAACGAGCGCAACCCTTTTCCTTATTTGCCAGCACTTCGGGTGGGAACTTTAAGGATACTGCCAGTGACAAACTGGAGGAAGGCGGGGACGACGTCAAGTCATCATGGCCCTTACGGCCAGGGCTACACACGTGCTACAATGGTCGGTACAAAGGGTTGCTACTGCGCGAGCAGATGCTAATCTCAAAAAGCCGATCGTAGTCCGGATCGCAGTCTGCAACTCGACTGCGTGAAGTCGGAATCGCTAGTAATCGCGGATCAGAATGCCGCGGTGAATACGTTCCCGGGCCTTGTACACACCGCCCGTCACACCATGGGAGTTTGTTGCACCAGAAGTAGGTAGTCTAACCTTAGGGAGGACGCTTACCACGGTGTGGCCGATGACTGGGGTGAAGTCGTAACAAGGTAGCCGTAGGGGAACCTGCGGCTGGATCACCTCCTTAACGAAAGATTGACGATTGGTAAGAATCCACAACAAGTTGTTCTTCATGACGATGTATCTGAGGGTCTGTAGCTCAGTTGGTTAGAGCACACGCTTGATAAGCGTGGGGTCACAAGTTCAAGTCTTGTCAGACCCACCATCTGTC
>NZ_VPEG01000069.1:0-5506 GCF_013417275.1 Acinetobacter sp. YH16038
CCCATCATCTTGTATGGGCAAAGCCGTTGTCTGCCGCCAATCCTAGGATCATGCCTCCTTTCTGGCTGGCAGAGAGTGCACGTTCTTCTGGTGTCGGTGGTTTCATGATCTTGCTTGGGGCAAGCGAGCAGCCACGGAGGAATCCGGAAAGTCTTATTTCCGGATATTTGGGATAGAGAATAATTTGGGAACCTGTGGCTTCTTCAGTTTCACCTTCCGGTGTGATCCAGAACAGTTTGAGAGGTGCCTTGAATATCGGACCCTTGCTGGATTCTCCATCTGCGCGGATCTCTCCCAGTGGAAAATCCTGAAGAACTTCAAAATTTCCCCCAAAATAGATTTGCTGTTTGGAATTGTCATTATTGGAAAGCGGTTTGAGCAGGATCCGGGTTGCCCCTAGGGCCTGCATTGTCTGTGACATCTGCCTGATAGTCGCCATATACGATCCGGTCATTGTTCTTCTGACCGGATCGTACCTCTATTTGAGTGATTTTTATAGCTTTTACGCAGAAATCTTGTCTTTTTTATGCTCCTGAATTTTTGCTGCCCGTAGAATGTAAGGTTCCAGCAACCTTGCAACGGCAGTGAAGACGGGTACGACAACCGAGTTACCGAACTGCTTGTAGGCCTGTGTATCCGAAACTGGAATACGGAAGAAGTCGTCTCCATCCAGTTTTTGGAAGCCCATCAGTCTGGCACATTCCCGTGGTGTCAGACGACGCGGACGGTTCTTCTGGTTATCAGGATCATCAAAATCTTCTTCTCCCCGCTGCATATCCCAGCCGCGGTCAATCAGGATTTCCGAACCGTCTTTATGATAACGGGCCGAAAGGGTTCTGGCCACGCTACCAGGATTTTTCGGATCTACCAGACCAAAGCCAAAACCGTTACCTTTAGCCTGATGTTTCTTGGCATAGTTGTAAAGATACTTCCAGAGATTTTCAGTCAATATGTATTTGTCTTCTACTTCCTTTTCTAACACGTCCTGTATGGTCGGACGGACTTCAGGGAAGAGTTTACTGATATTTTTCAGGGAAAAGTCGCCCTT
The DNA here is from genome assembly GCF_013417275.1 of Acinetobacter sp. YH16038. Classification (NCBI taxonomy): domain Bacteria; kingdom Pseudomonadati; phylum Pseudomonadota; class Gammaproteobacteria; order Moraxellales; family Moraxellaceae; genus Acinetobacter; species Acinetobacter sp. YH16038. The sequence continues at coordinate 1,049 of NZ_VPEG01000069.1, forward strand.
GATATCCAGGCTGCGTTTGAAGCCTACCAGTACAATACGCTCACGGTGCTGGGGAAGGAAGTTCTTGCCGTCAATGATTTTTGGATCATTCGGACCACTCGCGTCAGCATCTGCAACATCATAGCCCAGCTCGTCCAGCGTCTTCATGATGATACGGAAGGTATTTCCCTTGTCATGGCTTTTCAGGTTCTTTACATTCTCGAGTACGAAAATAGCTGGCTGTTTTGCTGCAATAATACGTGCCACATCAAAAAACAGTGTTCCTTGTGCTTCACATTCAAAACCATGTGCCTTGCCGAGGGAGTTCTTTTTTGAAACACCTGCCAGAGAGAACGGCTGGCATGGGAAACCGGCCAGTAGTACCTCATGATCCGGAATTTCGTTATCAATATGTTCATAAGCTTCATTGATGTCTATATCCGGATCTTCAGTCAGCGTAACCTGTCTGATATCTTCGTTGAATTTATGATGTTGAGGATCACAGTACCAGTTGGCCTTGTAGGTCCGGATGGCTTCCTTGTTCCATTCGCTGGTAAAAACGCATTGTCCCCCTATTTCCTCAAATCCCTTCCTAATCCCGCCAATCCCGGCAAACAGATCAATAAAACGGAATTTATAGTCCGGATGGTGTGCTGGTGGCTTCGGTAGCATCTTTTGCTGAAGCATCTCCACTTCGCCCTCACTGAGTGCCCGTGGTGCACTCTTTCCATTGAGCCATTTATTCAGCGTTTCACGGGTCCAGTCATACTGTCCAACCCTGCGAAGTATTTCAGCAACAGTTTTCTGGTCGTATGACTCCAAGACCTGATTGACCAGCATTTTGTGCTCTTCAATTTTCTGTTTTTCCTGGGTTAGGTACTTTTCATGCAGGTCATCGGCTTGGGAGAGAAACTCTTTCATCTATAAATCTATATTTGGGTATTTTGAGTGATACTTTATCACTCATTTGACCCAGATATAAGCTAAAACATTCATTGTTGCTCATAAAACATCCATTAAAAAGCTGATAGGGGAAAAGCAGCCCTGAATGTAGGTCCAACTGGGCCTTGAGCTTTGTATTTTGCAGTAAACGTCTGATCTGACGTTTTGAAATATGAAGTAACTGAGCAGACTAGGTTTGAGGTATGCGTTGATCGCAGATTTCCTGCAAGATTGACAATCTTTTAAGTTCTTTATCTGGCATGACGCTAACATATAAAATCGTCTGCTTCGACAATCGCAAAAGCACATATTCTAAAAGTGAACATTTTTACTTTGGAGAAATCAGACATTTCTATTTTGGGCTTACAAACCAACTTCGCGTAAGAGATTTTATGTTAAATAAGAAACTGTATATTTAATATACTATTTGAATGAAGGGGGTTCCCATGTATCACTAAACTCATCTTCAATCTCTTCATATAAAGTATTTGTTGTGATTACTGTGAGAGTTTTTTCATAAGATCCCAATGTGATACTTTCCTCAATTGCTTTAATACGATGATTTGTATCAATCCATTCATTAAGAAAAATTTCTTTTTTTGATAGCTCAGTTGAAATTATATTTTTATTTGGTAAGACTTTGTTTTTTATATAAATACACTTTCCAAACTTACGTAGTTCCTTAGTATCGAAAACAGCATCTACTTTACCATTTGAACTGATAATTAATAGCGCAGGTGCTTCAGTAAGTTCAATATATCGTATAGCTGTAGAGGTTAAGGACGTATTGAAAATACTAGCTAAAGACTTAATTGCTTCTAAGCCGTCATTGTATTTATACATTTCCTTTTCAAAAAGAAATTTAGGCATTAGTAAGCAGGTAGAAAAATAGTCTGCTTCTCTTTCATAGGGATCTTTACTGCTCGAACCTGCACTTGAAAAATGAGTACCATTTTTATTAAAGATATTTTCAGGATGTTCAGGTAAAAAATAATGCCCAAATTCATGGGCAATACTGAATCGTTGATATGGAATATTATTGATAGAAGAAGCATAGTAGATTAGGAAATCATTGCCATTCCTAATAAGCGCTCCAGAAATACCATGACTCTTTTGAGATTGAGTTTGTATATCAATCCCTAGTTCTTCACCTAATTTAAAAAGATCTATTTCATAATCGATTAAATCGTAATCCTGTCTAATCTGAGTAGCTGCTTTTTCAATATATTGTTTGGTGTTATTAGACATTATCTTATTCAATGTACTAAGAAATAAATAGTTTATTTATTTCTTAGTGACTCTGCAAATCGTCGAATAGTTTCTCTATCACTATCTGTTAAGTTTTGAAGATCTCTAAATAGAGTGTCCGTATTAGTTCCTTCAAAACTATCTACTCGTCCTAGTAAGTAATCTGTAGATACTTCTAGCGCTATTCCTAATTTTCTCAAATTATCAAAAGATGGTTTTCTTGACCCAGCTTCCAAATGTGAAATTGAGGTAGAAGGAATTTTAGATTTTTCAGCTAATTGAGCTTGAGTTAGTTTACGTAACTCTCTTATCGCTTTAAGCCGTTCAGGAAACACGTAGGTTTCATTAGATTCTGTATTCATAATTCTATTCTACTGATTATATTTTTGTATTTCTATAATAATTCGAAATAGAGAAATTTTGTTGACGAATTCGACAAGTAGTGTTAATAATATTTGTGACAACATTTAGTTGTCGAATTCGACAATATTAGGAGCGAAATATGTCTTTAAAGCCAGGACAGAATACAGGCCGTGATGGTGGGATTTATCGAGAGCAAGGTCCTAGAGGTGGGTTGAGAGATAACTACTCAACTATTCCAGATCGAACTATTGCCCCCCCGACATCAAAGCCAAATTCAAGCTGGGTTCGTGTTGAACGTACGCCAGATAGTAAGCGATGAGCTGTGAAAGACTGTTAAGTACGCTTGGCAGTCTTTTTAATAATTTCATATTAACGAAGGCACTGAGATGACTGATCAAACAATAAATATTTTATGTTCTTGCGGAAGCGATAAGTTTGAGATTCCTAGTAATCCTAAAGCTTCAGATACGATTACTTGTGCTAAATGTGGAGCACAAGAAAAGTATGGAATATTGCAGAAAGAAATAGCTTCTAAAGTTAAAAAACAAGTTGAAGCTAATTTTAAAAAAATGTTGAGAAGAGCGGGTTTTAAATAAGCTAATTGTTGATAGGAGGTCCTGTGTTTCCACCGAAAGAATATATAAAAAAATCTTTTAAACAAGGGGTTGCAATAACTATCCTTTTAGGAGTGATCCCTCTTTTATTAGCTTTATGTCAAGATATTTGGGGAGTCATTTTTCATAAAAGTCATGATCTATCTAACTTTAACGAAATGATGAAGAGCCTTATACCTTCCCATGATAATTATGTCCATATTCTTATTTGGCTTTCGGGAATTTACTGTCTACCTTTATTAATGTTAGTTGTAGCAGAAAGAGAATTAGAAAGGAAAATACCAATACCGAGTTGGATAAAGAATTTTATTCTTAATTTTGAATATGCATTATCAGCTATTTTTAGTGTGATGTTTGTTGCATCAGCTATTTTCTTTACTACAGGTTTTTTCTTCTGTTTTACCAGTTTCGGTGTCTCTTATGGCATTGGATTTGTTGTTATTGGAATAATTCTATTTACTCTCACTATGTATGCACTAGCAGCGATGCTAGAGCTTAAAGACCTATTCGTGAAAAATGATTCCGATTCAGAGAAAAACCTAGATTCTGATAATGAGAAGGAAAGTTAATTTAATACCTATAGTTTTCCTTTTAATAATAAAAAACCCCAGCATCCTGCCGGGGTTTCTCATATTGGGTTGCTAGGTATGACTCCTGTCTTAACTCACGCTCCTGGTGCGATCTTTCTTATTCTTGTTGTTTGGAACATCCTGTTCTCTATGACTTCATCATAGGAAAATTCACCTATCCTGGATAGCCGCAAAGGGCCGAGTTTTATGTGAGCCAAAGCGTACAAAATAGCCTAAATTTCATCCACAGCAATTGGGGATAGTTTTCGCCCTGGAAGAGCTGAGAACATTGGGAAAATGCCAAAATTGAGCATTTTTTAGACGATTTTATTGGCGAAAGATTACAAATCTGCTTAAAAAACACACGAGTTGTTAAAACGTGTATTTTTTGATCTTGAAGGTTGTGTGTTTTTTGTCTTAAACCTTTGATAAATAATATTATTTAAAATCGCATTTCGTATAACGCCCATTATGTTAAATAGAATCAAAAAACCTCCAATAAAATCGTTATAGTATTATTATTTATTGAGTAGATAAGAGAATTAAATTAGTGAAATATTCAAATGAAAAAATAGTAAAAGCTCTCTTACTTTCTCCTTTACCACTACTTTTTTTCACAGCAGTCCTGTTTATCGTAATGAATCAGGAATACAGCCTATACTCGATTTTAGTGGTTCTTGTAGGGCACGGTCTTGTCTACTTGGCTTATTGTATTTTGACTGTACCTTTCAGCTTCATATTCT
>NZ_VPEG01000070.1:0-5413 GCF_013417275.1 Acinetobacter sp. YH16038
ACTTGGATTTCATCCAAGTCAAAGTTTGCGTAAGGGGATTCCCCTTAACCCCAAAAAACTGCTACGCAATTTTTAAAAGCAAAAGCAAAACCACCACAAGGCTAAGGCATGGCAATTTATCACTGTACTACTAAGACCGTTAACCGAAGTTCGGGACGAACTGCAGTTGCATCTATGGCTTACCGTGCAGGAGAAAAATTGAAAGATGAACGGACAGGGTTAACCCATGACTTCACAAGAAAAGAAGGTGTGGTTTATACAGAGATTCTTTCTAACTTGGATACTGAATTAGACCGAAGCCAAGTTTGGAATCTGGCAGAAAAATCTGAGAATCGAAAAGATGCCCGAACCGCACGTGAATGGGTTATCGCTTTACCTGATGAACTGGACGAAGAACAGCGAAAAGAATTGGCTAAAGAGTTTGCCCAATCATTAGTAGACCGTTATGGGGTGATTGCAGATTTAGCCATCCATGCACCCAGCAAAGGAGGGGATGATAAAAACCATCATGCGCATATCTTGCTGACTACACGTAAGGCTGAACTGGATCAAGATCATAATCTGGTGCTAAAGGATAAGACTGATATTGAGTTAAGCAATGCCAAGAGAAAAAGCCTGGGCATGGGAACAAGCCAGGAAGAAATTAAACAGATCCGAGCCACCTGGGCAAACTTAGCCAATCATGCCCTCGAACATGCAGGGTATCGGGAAAGAATCGACCACCGTAGTTATGCCGATCAAGGCAAGGATCTACAAGCTACCATCCATGAGGGTAGTAAAGTTACCCAGATGCGCAGAAAAGGCATAGATACTGAAATTAGCCGTTTTAACGATACGATCAAACAGCAAAACAGCCAACAGCTCCAAAACAAACAACAGCACAAGGAAAAGACCTTAGAACAAGGGTTCAACCATGTTGAGCAAGGTTTCAAACAATGGAAGAAAGATCGGGAAGCACAACGTCTGGAACAAGAGCAAAGACAAAGATTGAAATTGGAACAAGAGCAAAAGATGAAACAGACACAGCGTATTAAATATGAAAGAAGTGGCCCATCGCTATGAGCAACCAAAACGACTTAGACGATCAACTATATATTTTACTGGCCTCCATGAAGGAATATAGAGAGGCCATAGCAGACGATAACAAGCGATTAGAGGTATTTTACAACCAAATCGCTAACGGAGTACTCAATAAGGCTGAAAAATCGCTAGAAAACGCAAATAAGAAACATACAGCTGCATTAAACAATAGTATTCAAGAATTAAACGAAGCTACAAAAAGGCTCAACTTAAAATTTATCATTATTTTTGCCAGCACGTTTGTCGCTGTGATGATGGTATTCATCTTGGCAATATTCTTGTACGTGCCAAGCAAAGATGAAATTAATGAACGTAGAACTGATATGGCTGTACTTAAAAAATATCCACTACAAATTAGAGAAAGTGATGGTGAAACACTAGTCAGAATCATGACGAAAAATTGCTATTCATTTCAGCCAAATAGTGTCAAAGAAAAGACCTATGACTGGTGCCAGATCGACCCTAAAAGATATTAGTTGATCGGTACTTTGCTTGGTTTTTCTCATAGCTAATCAGATTATAGCAAGCGCAAAGTTGCCCGACTTTGAAATATGGCTAAAGCCATATTTCAAAGCATCGAGCTAAATTTTGGTTTCTTATGTCATATCTATTTGCAATGGGAAAAGGCATGCTAAAACATTAAAAGAAGGAATAAATAATGAGAAAGCATTTGATTTTCCTATTTTTTATAATGATGCTTTTTATTTTAGCTATAGTTATTAAGATCGAAAATGATCAGAAAAAAGAGCAACAGTTAAGTAAATTGAAGCTAATTGAAAAGAAAATTAATTAAGTAAAAACTGAGTTATACTTTTTTGATAACGATAATAACTAAGCCCAGAAGACACCTAATCCCAGCACTACACCTGCTGGGATTTTTTTTCTTATGCTTAATTACTTACTTTCCGATATAGATTATGAATGTATGTATTTTACCAATAGGTAAAGTGCAAGGATATAAGATAAAAGAAAGGATGCTTTAAGAAAGCAGTCTAAAAATTACTAATTTTATATAATAATTTTTTTTATTATATATACTTAACTATTTATATCTTAAGACGAATTACCAATGACCGCTATACGATTATTATATGTAAGTAAGTTCAGGTCTAAAATTTATTCTAAGAGTGAACTTTATGAAATTTTAACCGAAGCATTAAAGTTTAATGGAGCAAATCAGATCTATGGGGCTCTTTACTATGGAAATGATTACTTTGTTCAATGTTTAGAGGGGCAAGAAGATAAAGTAAAGCATCTTTTTCATGACAAAATCTTAAAAGATCCGCGTCATGAAAATTGTGAAGTTCTTTATCTTGAGAAGATCAGTACATATCTCTTTTCTAATTGGTATATGAAATATGCCAATATTGATCAGGATATAGTTAAGTTTTTCTCTAAAAATCATAATGATATTTTTAATCCATACTTATTAAATAGCTCTACAATCCCACCTCTTATAGAGTTATTAAGTCAGCATGCAGATAATTTTTCTATATTAAAAAGTAAAGCTTTAATTACTTCGAATCCAATTTGGATTAAAAAATTAGCATAATAGACCTTATACGAAATACAACTGTTTTTCCCTTCAAGATCATTATATTAGAGATTGCTGCCTTGAATCATAGAGCAACAGGGCGGCAACTCCTCTATTTATCATGTTCCAAGTTTGATATTTGATCGTTGTTCCACGGTACTGATTAAATATTTTAATAAAAAACTCATTCTAGTAAGAGCCGAGCAAGTGCCTACGAGCGATCACCTGGTATCAAAATTCATGCGTTTTTCTCTCTGATTACAAAGTCTGTTTTTTAAAGCAAAAAAAGGAAGGGATAACCCTTCCTTTTTTCTATTTAACTGGCTTGTCGATATTCAAACCTTCTTAAAAAATCTTGAATTGCCTGTTCTTTCAACAATTCACTAATTAATAAAGATGGTATGAAGTACACTTTTACTCGCACACGTTTTTTCAGTTTTGAATCTTCAGATAAATAGTGATCTTCAATATTCCATCCATCACTACGTAATTCGCTAATACGACACGCAGAGTAACTAGAATCAATAGACGACCACATATCTTTGTTTTTAACAGGCACCCTATTTAATAAGCGGTGCAAGATATGTGCTTTATGTGTATCTACTGCCGGTAAAACTGGAATCATGATGATTCCTCCATTGTAAAAAATGGAGGTTAATCAGCCTTATCTGTTCGCTAACTTGAACAAATTGTTTATCAATGATAGAATCGTTTATGCATTTTAAACGTAAATCATTAATTCTTATGGCTTTTTTAACCTCCTTTGGTTTGATTTGTTAGCTATTTGATATTAAAGATTTCAAAAAAGGTACTTGTTGACGCAAGTGCCTTTTTTTTGCTTTATTTTCAAACAGTTCAAACTCTAACATAGGAATACATAAAAATATAGTCCCTATGCTCACAGTTTCGCGTATTTCGAACGTTTACATGTAAACATATGGTTGTATACCTATTTTCTTTTAATCGGCCGTAAACAGCCTTACACGAAGAATTAGAATTAATTATAAAAAATTATTTTCAATTGTATTAAATAAAAAATCCTTTTTTATCTTTTTAATAAGCTTTTAAAAGCTTTTAGACCCCCTTCAAACCCTTTATTCATAAGGCTTTCAAACTTTAAAAAACTACAAATGGAGGATATTAAGCTACAAATGGAGGACTAAATCAGTTTTTAAAACTACAAATGGAGGAATTTAAAACTACAAATGGAGGACATTAAGCTACATTATTTTTATTGTAGTTTTGTTAAAAAGCTACAAAAATAATAGCTAAAAAAACAGCAGCTTGGTATTTTGCAAATTACATTGCTCAGTATGTAGTTTTCAAATGGAAGATAAAAAAACCTATCCACCTTCATGGGTGGTCATACAAAATAATATTCAAGAATGCTTTAAAAGCATGTCTATCGATGAAAAGCGTTTATTGGTTTTAGCAAGTCCTATCGCTAGAGTTACCAACGCTACCGAAAAAGACCCCATTACTATTACTGCTGAAAACTTTGCTAAAGAGTGCAATATAAAAACCCACTCTGCATATAAGTCGATGGAGGAAGCTAGTAAGCATATGCTGCGTAGGTACTTTACCTATACAGATGAAAAGGGGAAAAAAGTTTCTTGTTCTTGGGTAATCCGAGCAAAATACGACAATGGAGCAATATCAATTTGCTTTCCTGAGGAAGTTCTTTTAATGCTAAAAGAATTTGATAAGCTCAACCCTTACACCAAATATAAAAAAGAAGTGGTACTCAGACTTAAAAAAGATTATTCCTTTGACCTGTATCATCTTGCCAAGAAATATCAGGGTCTAGGTAAATTTGAATTAAGTTTAGATCGTATAAAAACAGAGTTAGGATTGCCTAAGTCTTATGATCGAATGTCTAATTTAAAAACCCGTGTTTTAGAGCCTTCTTTAGAAGAAATTAACTCTCAAACAGATTTAAATCTAACTTATGAAAATATAAAAGAGGGTAGAACTGTTGTGGGGTTTAGATTCAAAGTTAAAGAAAAATTTGAAAAGCCAAAAATCAACTCAAGTCGAGATATGAATACCGTCGATATGTTTTTCAAAATGACTGATGGGCAAATTAATATGTTTGGAAATCAGCTTGCCAAATTACCGGGCCTATCACATTTAGCTGTTGGTAATGAGAGTTATGAGGCTTTAGCTAGTCGAATTAAAGACATGCTGATAGACCCTGAAAAACAAAAAGAGTTTATTCCACATTTAAGAAGTTTAGGTTTTAAAGGTTAAATAATTTTCTGTCTCGATCTTCTATTAAATACTCGTTGAGTTCAGCGAGTATTTTTTCTCTATTGGCTTCATTGTCATTCATTTTTTTAATCAAATAAGAACCGAGCAAAATTTTGCGTCGAGTATCGTCCTTTCTCTCCTGCTCTTTTTGCTTTGATTTTTCTCTAGCTTCGATAGCTTGTTTATGAGCCTTTAACTGTTTCAGCTTCTCTAACTGGGCTTCAATTTTCTTTTCGAGATTTTCAGCAGATTTTGTCATGATTCAGATTTCGGGATATAGAAAACCACTCAAGCATAAGGCCCTATGAATTGAAATTCAAGCGGGCTATATGCTATCGTGTTTTCATGAAATGCGCACTTACGACTTGGATTTCATCCAAGTCAAAGTTTGCGTAAGGGGATTCCCCTTAACCCCAAAAAACTGCTACGCAATTTTTAAAAGCAAAAGCAAAACCATCACAAGGCTAAGGCATGGCAATTTATCACTGTACGACCAAGACCATTAACCGAAGTTCTGGACGAACTGCGGTAGCATCTATGGCCTATCGT
>NZ_VPEG01000071.1:0-5402 GCF_013417275.1 Acinetobacter sp. YH16038
TTGTTGTTCTTCGCTATGATGTAAAAGGTTTTCTTGTCCTCGCTCTCGACTAATTTCACTTTCCGCAAGATTTGTTTTTCTAATGGTGTCTGGTCTACTTTCAGACTGATTTCGGCTAATTCCTGCTGCTTGTTCTGAATTTGCTTCGCTAACCACCAATTTACGCCAAGAAAAATCAGAAACACTGTAATCAACACGCCCAATATTGCTCCCGTGAGAATATTCAAACGCAAAGCGTTTCTGATTTTCGGCTGCTGATCTTGGATGGTCTGAAGGTTTGACCTTAAAATTTTCTCTGTTTCCTTGCTGCTTGCTCTCAGTAAGGCGTTGTAGCTTTCCAAGTGCTGTTTCGTAACGCTCTCGGCTTGTTCTTTGATAATCCTGTCCTGCTCGGCGGTGTTCTTCTGCAAATTGTTTATCAAATTGTCGATTTTCATAAATTACGCCTTCTAAACGAATATTCCGCTTGCCGTCAGGATTCTTAATACTGATTGATCTATCTGTTTCTCTAGCAATCTCAAAGCCTGCACCCTTTAGGGTTTCAACTACATCTTGCCTATTTTGGATATTGCCATTGCTAATTTGCTCAGCAATTGCGGTCCCGATTTGCTCTTTAATTTCTTTGACGCTTTGAGGTAGGTTTTGGCTATTCAAAGTTTTAATTGCTTGAGCTTTCTCTGGTGCATGAGGGTCTGTTAAACCATGCTCAAAATTGATGACTTGTTTCCAGTTTTCTACAAGTGGGCGGTCAGCTTGATCAAAATAAGGCTGTAATCTTTTTCCTGTACTTAATTCCACATTTGGAATGACGAAATTAAGCTCTAAACGTCCTTTATCAGTGTGTTCTATCCAAGTGATGTCGTACTGGTCACGCTCTAACCCAGCAAGCAATGTTTCTTCAAAGCTCTGCATGATGGCTTCTTTTTGGTGTTCTTCGAGGTTTGGTTCCTCAAATGAAAGTACTCCAACCGTATAACGGTTTTGGAAGTCCAAGTTGTCTGCTAATCGTTGGGTTAATTCAGGATCTCCACTCAGTAAAACTGCACCTGGTCTATCCCTATCTTTGCCAAGTAGGTAGTCAATGGTTGCACCTGCACTACCACCGCCCTTATTTCCCAAAAATTTAACGATCATAGTTGGCTAAAATTCCTTGTAGTTGTTCTCGAATAACTGCCAACTCTGCAAAGGCTCTAAGTTTTTCTATATCAGATTCCACAGTATTTACTTGTCTCGCAATCTGATTGAGATTGCCCCCAATGCGTCCTAATGCTGCTAATAGCTGAGGATCTGCCGCTTTATAATTTCTTCTTTTATTTGGCTTCTCATCTAGACAAGTATTTCGAATCCAAGTTGCAAGCTCTCCACCTTCCATACGCTCCAGTAAGGCTTGATGTTCCGCTTCTGTTAAACGGACTTTGATCTCTTTTTTTCTTTTGATTATGTCTTTCTTAGTCATGACTCAATCTGCTTCATGGCTTGGATCGGCTTTTTTTATGAGGACAAATTGCCAAGTAAAGGCAATTTACCGCAATAGAAAAAGGCGAAAAGAGGGTCAAGGGATTCTTCCCTTGCAAGGCACAAAAGGTAATCTAGCGAAAACTTTAGTTTTTGTATAGAGTACCCTTTGTGTGTCCTTGCCCTTAAAAAAATTTAGAGTAACCATATGAATAAAATTAATTTACTAGATCATCTAAATAATATAATTTGTCAAAATTTTCTTGCTGAAGAAATAGATTTCTGTACGAATAGTTGTTTAATACTTCAATACTTAAATTTTTTGGAAAGAAGAATTCCCGAAAAAACTCGTAATTGTTTACAAACTTCAGCTTTTAAAGAAGATTTCAAAAAACTAACAACTGACTTACAAAAAGGATTTTTCAAACTAAAAAAAGAAATAGAAAATGGAGAAAATTTAAATAAATATCAAAGTACAAGAATATGTGAAGCTAGTTATACAGATAACCTTTACTTACATGAAAAACTAATACATTTTCATTTGAAATCTGACATGTATCCTAGAAATCCAAAATTTATAGACCGCTCTGGCAGCATAGCAATAGTTCTGATAAATTTTGAAGAAGTAATTTTTATTAAAATAAAAAACCATGGAGGAGATACATGGACAAGCAACGAATACATTAAAATCTTAGATAAAGAATTCCCACAAGCTATTAAAAAGAAAAAACTTATTGGCATAAAAAGCGATAATTATACAAAAAGGGAAATAAATAATTTAAGAAATAAAGGAGCAATATACATTACAGGAAACGAAAATGAAGACGGCTACTGCAACACACTAGACCCAATAAAATCTTTAAACAATAAAGGTAAATTAGATCAAACAAAATATTCACATCTAAAAATAAAAGAAAAGCTATTAAAAGACATAGAAAAGTTAAGCACCAACTTAGAAAATAGTTCACCAGAAGAAATCAAAATACAGATAAAAGAGCTGATATCTGATTTAGGCTCACTTTCCGCTTTTTAATGCGCTTTCGTACGTTAATGACAGAAAATAGTACTTCTGCAAATTTGTTTTCATTAACGTACGATTTTAGATTTTAAGAATTACATACAATTAATTACTAACTGGCTCATCAAACCAACCTTCAATATAAGTACCTTCAGTACCTGTTTGCTTCACTCCACAGTAGAAATTGAGGTTCGTATCTCCAAGATATCCAGTAACTTTCTCCGGTGTATCTGTCATCGGTCTAAGAGTCTGGCCTGATCTATTTTTAATCGTCTCAAGACATTGTGACATGGAGCTAAATTTTCCACCCATTAGTTGAGTTTCAGATTCAGCACTACAACCAACGATAAAAAGAGTAATACTTGCTAATAGAATGTTTTTCATAGTTATTTGTCTTACGATTTAACGAAGTAATATAGTAGCGTATACACTCATTCTTTTATCAATTTATCTGATTTTTTTCTAAATAAGCTATCAAACATCATTTTTTATCCAGTTCCTAATTGTTCTATCAGTAACCATTAATTCAGTTGCTATCTGCTTTTGAGTCATACCCTCTTTCATCATTGCTAAAGCCTTAACTCTTTTAGAAGCATAATTATCCGATCTAATTTTCCCCCCCTTTAGACCACCTAGCTTTCCTTTTCGGCTTTGACGATCAATAAACTCTTGATAGCAGTAGGCATCCTTTTTCCAACAATATGTGGCGATACTCTTAGCTGTAGCTTTGATTTCTGAATAGGGTAATGCTTCTAAAAACGCCTCATTTACGCTTAAACACTGTTTGGTGACTTCCTCTAGCCAAGTGTTGTAAATACCCCCTCTATGCGCTCTAACAGCCGTATATGCCCATTTACGCACGGTATCGAACAGTGTGCAGTTACGTCCAAGTCCTGAAACTTCCTGTTTTTTGCTTAATTTCTTAGGTAATTCTACAAAATCGGCTAAATAATCGAGCGTATAGGCTTGTTCACTCCAAAAAGTGACACGCCAATCTTTATGAAATGGATTCTTCGTAATGAGATGACTGTAGCCAACGTCTGCTCCAAGTTTATTGGCAAGTCCTGCCTGAACCTTTGAGGCATAGGCTATTGCTTTTTGACTGGCTAATTCACTGGTACACAGTGGAATTTCTAATTTATAGCAAATATGAGCATGACCATTTTTTAAGGTCTGCGCTGTCCAATAGGGCATTGGCAAATTTTCATCATGCCATGCCATGACAGCATCTGAACGATCTATATCAAAAAAGAAGTAATGAAGCATACAAGGCTGATTACCCTGTATGTATTGCATGTTGATTGCCGTTTTTTTCGGTCTTATTTGTAAGCCATACAATAAATCATCTGCACAGTATGGTTTATGAGCAAGATTTTCAAAAAAATCGCTTAATTGAGCGTTATTCACCTTTTGCAACGTCCTTTATGTTGCAAATGCTCAAAACATCAGTAAAATACAAATATCGATTTTGCGTTTACTGATGCTTTAAGTATTTGTTAAACAATGAGAAAAAAGTAGGTTTGCCGACCTGCTTTTTTTTCGCCTAAAAGAAAATCTAACACAACTTTAATATTTTTAAAAGTTATTGATTTTCTTAATTTTATAGCCGTTTTTTGCCAATATACGGCATATAATCTAATTAAATATTTCTCGAAGTATGCAAGATTCTTAAAATAAAAACTCGCTTGGCTTCCTCATCAATTTGAATAATTGCACGGTATGGACTGTCAGAAATAAGCATTTCTCTTGTTCCTAAATTGCCCTTCTTTTTAGTTCGATTTGGTGAGAAATACAGGGTTTCTAGCTGTTCAGTAATTTTTAAATACATCCCTTCTGCTAGTTTTTCGCCCCATGTCTCTATGCCATACGCCAAAATTTCAATTAAATCCTGTTCTGCTTGTGGCAAGTAAGAAACTTCATAGGTCATCTTTTACGGCTCGCTACCAAGTCTCGTGCCTTTTGCATTGCAGTCGCATGTACTGACTTCATTTCTTTCGTATCAGATGGATGCGCTTTCAAAGCATTTAACGCTTCTGTGATTTTCTCTTTTTCCCAATCTTCATAATCATCATCTTGGACATCAAAAAGGCTTTCTAAGTGGGTGCCTTTCACGTCTTTTAATGACAAGAAAACACCAACAGGGCGCTTATTCTTTGTGACTAATACAGGTTCTCGCTGCATCGTATCTAATAACTCACCAAAGCGTGATTTTGCATCTTTCGCTGTAATAACTTGCATGTTCAAACCTCATAAAAGTAGGCGTTTTGTCTATTTTAGACTTTTTTTGAAAGTAATCTAGCGTAATTTATTAAATTTAACGCCCAAATCCTCTACTAGCCCTTCTTTCAACGTGTTTTTCTTTCATTTGCTGGCTAATTTGCTGTTCACTTCTCTTAATTTGCTGTTGAGATTGTTTAATTGCTGATTTTGACTGGCTAATTCCTCGTTCTGACTTCTCAATACTTGATTCTGAATGCTCAATGTTTCGATCTGCTCGCTCTGACTTTGATTTATAGCGTTTAGCTCTTTCAATTGCTTCTCTAACGAGTTCAATAAGTCTTTGTAGCGATTCATAAAGTCGTTTGGCATTATCTTGTTCCGCTTGATTAGGATTACTCTGTTTTACGTCCTGCTTTGCTTCTTTTGAGGTGGCTAAGTTTTCAAATAAACTTCCGCTATCCTTCAAAAGCTCCTTTCCATCATTTGACTGGTTAAATGGATTTTCAAAAGGAGTTTTAAAGTTAGATTCTATTTTTCCAATTTCAGTACCATTTGACTGGATGTGGTCTCGTAAGCGTGCGCTTTTTTGCTGTTCTTCGCCATGATATATAGGGTTTTCTTGTCTTCGCTCTCGTGTAAAGTCACCTTCCGCAAGATTTGTTTCTCTAGCGGTGTCTGCTCTACTTTCAGATTGATTTCGGCTAATTCC
>NZ_VPEG01000072.1:0-5361 GCF_013417275.1 Acinetobacter sp. YH16038
TGCTGAAAATATCGAAAAGAAAATTGAAGCCCAGTTAGAGAAGCTGAAACAGTTAAAAGCACAGAAACAGGCTATTGAAGCAAGAGAACGTACCAAAAAGAAAGAACAGGAGCGCAAGGATGATACTCGGCGTAAAATTTTGCTCGGTTCTTACTTGATTAAGAAAATGCAGGCAAATGAAGCCAATAAAGAAAAAATACTCGCTGAACTCAACGAATATTTAACAGAAAATAGAGATCGACAGCTTTTTGACTTACCAAATATTGAGGACAATTAATTATGAATAAAGCCGATTTAATTGCCAAATTAGCACCTAAATTAAATATTAATCAAGATGAAGCAAGAGTTGTTCTTAATTCTGTTCTTGAAGTCATTACAGAAGCCCTGGTTGAAGATAAAAATGTCCGATTAGTTGATTTTGGGACTTTTGAAGTAAAACAGCGTGCCGAAAGAATGGGACACAATCCTAAAACTGGCGAAAAACTTAAAATTGAAGCTAAGGAAATTGTCACTTTTAAACAAGGCAAGGCTTTGGGAGAGCAATTTACTGTTAAGCCAAAGCAAAAAAGTAAAGTTAAGAAGAAAGCCTAATTTTTCTTAGCTCTTTGCTTTTCTTGTTCGGCTTTATACTCTGGAATTAGCTCATTTAAGACTTTTTGGATATTTACTTTATCCTTGATCTGCAAATTATCCCGATAGTAAATTAAGTCCTCTATTTTGCTTTCCATCTGCATTTTTTCAGTGGGTTCTGCATTCTGGGATATTCGGGATAATAGAAAGATATAACCGCAGATATTCTCCCTCGCAATTTCATAATTAACGATGTCGGTATACTCAATTTGAACGCCTTGAAAATTGGCTGTTAGGTTCTCCAGTTGCATCATGATTTAAATCCTGCTTTCTCTAAAAATGGGTAAAGTTCTCTAAATTTTTCAGGCTCTAAAAGCATGTCAGCGATACGAATAGCAAATTGTTGGTAGCTTTCTGTACCTTTTGAATATTTACTCATTTCAGGCATTTCTGACATTTTATTGGCAAATAAATGGCGTTGTGCATCGGTCATTTTTATAAAAAAGTCAGGGGTGTTAGGGTCACGCTTAGTATTAATTTTAGGTTTATCGTCTTTTTTTTGCTTAAACTTAAATGAAAACCCAGAAATGATACGTCCTTGCTTGTGTTGTTCGTAACTTACTGTGATATCTGTATATTTATTAATTTGTTTAATAGCAGGGTCTAAGACACGATTCTTAAAATCATAGACTCTAGGATATTCATGCTCCTCAATAGCAAGGCGTTCTCTTAACGTATTTAATTCTATTACTGGAACAACTTTCGTGCTTTGCCATTGAATCATCATTTCATAAAGGCGAATAGCATAAACGCTCGTTAATTGGGCTGTTTTAGATAATCTATATCGTGTGAAACAATCTTTCAGTTGTCCAATCATGCTAAAAACATCATCGGCTAACTGAAATTTAATATATCCCTGCGTATCTGCATAACTAATTTTTTGTACCCATCTCGATTTAACACATTCTATAAAATCAGGTTTTTGATAGACCCGATCATACGTGAAGTAACGGTTAAATAATCGCTCACTTGCATCCCTTAATACCTTATAAGCATCGGATTCATCAGTATTAAATAGCTTGGAGTAATCTTTTGCATATACTCTAAATTCTCGTGTGTGGAATAAGCCTTTATCACTTTCATATTCAGCTAATTCAGTGAAGGCTACATGTAGTATTCGATATTCAGTCAAACTGAGATTAAAGCAAGCTTCAACAAGAGTATTACTTTTTATAACTAGATCATTTTTCATTTGGTTTAAGGATTATTTTTCTGCAATAAAACGACACTATATTATAAAAGCGTTAATTAAAACAACAACATTATTTTTTATTGTCGTTATATAGGGTAAATCTGTCGTTGTATAAGGGTAAATCTGTCGTTGTATAAGGGTAAATCTGTCGTTGTATAAGGGTAAATCTGTCGTTGTATGAGGCTGAAGAGTATTGCTATATAAGGCTTTCATGCTGTCTAAAACTATTAAAACTATTAAAACTATTAAAAAGGGAAAAACTATTAAAACTGCCCTATGTACTCGCTAAAGCTCGTACTCTATTGAAGCTCGTTCCTCGCTTCGAGGGGCAGTTTTTGGTTAATCCTGTTTGTGAAATCTAAAAGCAAAAGCATTGATAATGTATTCGCTTCGCTCATACTTTTTGAAAAGCAAAAGCTCCAAAGTTCGCACCCATTCGGGATGCTCTGTACCTACCGTTTAAAATCGAAAGGGAGCTTGTAATCAGAGAAAAGGCGAGGGCGAAATTTTGATGATGCTCAATCGCTCGTAGACACTCGCTCGGTTCTTATTATCTAGGTTTTAATTATTTACTGGAGCTAACCAAAGTTGTGAAACATTGCTTAAATAATAGGCGTGGAACGTGAAAAATCATAAAAAAAGCCCATCTAGGTATAGATGGGCTAAAAATGGAAACCTACTGCACTGATTTCTAAAGAGAATTATAACAAATTTCGCATAAGGTGTATTATGTTAATTTTAGAAAATCTAAAATAATTATTGATAATTTTTTTTTGAAAATTTAACATACCTTCCGATTGGTATTTTAGGTATGATTACTTATGAACAGTGTGTTACTCGCTTATGTATTACTTGGATTTGCAATAGTTTCCGAAGTGATTGGAAGTAGTTTTTTAGTTAAATCGGAAGGGTTTACAAAACTTTTTCCAAACGTGATGGTCTTTATTTTTTTTAGCACGGCATTTTATTTATTATCACAAGTTATTAAAACAATCCCTTTAGGTATCGCATACGCTATATGGGCTGGTGTTGGGATTGTTCTAACTGCTATAGTTGGCTACTTTGTTTTTAAACAGACACTAGATAATCCTGCTTTAATTGGAATTGGTTTTATCGTATCTGGCGTAATAATTATTAATTTATTTTCGCAATCAGCAGGTCATTAAGTGAAAGAAATTCGGCAACAAAAGAAGCAACCAGAGGTTATTCGAAAGCGCATCCTTGAACAGGCAACTATTCTTGTTTCTCAAAAGGGTATTTCTGGTGTTTCTATTCAAAATATTGCTACAGCAGTAGGTATAACAAAAGGGGGGGTATTTCACCATTTCCCGAATAAAAAAAATTTGATAGAAGAAATGTTCAATCAAATAATTCTTGATTTAGATCAAACAGTTGAATACTTGATTAAACGCGATCCAACAGAATATGGTAAATTCACACGAGCTTATATTCATAGTTCTTTTATCCATCAAATAGATGGGGTGGTTTCTGCTTGGTCAGCGTTATCAATGACTATGATCACAGAGCCTACCTTTAATAAAATTTGGATGGAATGGCTAAAAAATAGATTATCTCAATATGCAGAAACGGATAGTCATCCTGATTTAGAGTTACTTCGTTTAGCAGCAGATGGGTTGTGGCTACAAAGTATTACCGGAGTCATTGATGATGAGCAATGTTCAAAATTAGAAGACGATCTGCTTAATCGAACCTATTTAACATAAAATCTCTTATGCGAAATTTCAGCTCGATGCTTTGAAAGATGGCTAAAGCCATGTTTCAAAGTCGGGCAACTTTGCGCTTGCTGTAATTTGATTTGTAATGAGAAAAACCAAGCAAAGTACCGATCAACTAGTATTTTTTAGGGTCGATCTGACACCAGTCATACGTTTTTTCTTTGACACTACTCGGTTCAAACGAGTAGCAATTTTTCCTCATTATTCTCACCAATGTTTCACCATCACTTTCTCGAATTTGTAGCGGATATTTTTTTAGTACAGCCATATCTGCTCTACGTTCATCAATTTCGTCTTTGCTTGGTATGTATAAAAAGATAGCCAAAATGAACACCATCATCACAGCAACAAACGTGCTGGCAAAAATAAAGATAAGTTTTAAGTTGAGCCTGTTTGTAGCTTCGTTTAATGCCTGAATACTGTTGTTTAATGCACCTGTATGCTTCTTATTTGTGTTTTCTAGCGATTTTTCAGCCTTGTCTAGCACTCCACTAGCGACTTGGTTGTAAAACTGCTCTAATCGCTTCTTATCGTCTGCTATGGCTTCTCGATATTCCTTCATGGATGCCAATAAAATATATAACTGGTCATCTAAATCATTTTGATTACTCATAATGACATTCCGCCTCTACTTAGTTTTTGATATGCCTTGCGGAGTGCTTGCTCGGCTCGTTGTTTATCTAATTCTTGCTGTCGTTTCATTTCCGCTTGGCGTTCCAGTTCTAGACGTTTGGTTTCTTGGTTCTTCTGCCATTGATCAAAACCTTGATCGACACGGTTTAAACCACGCTGTAAAACGCTCTCTTTCTGCTGTTTCTGTTGGTCAAGCTGTTGGGCGTTCTGCTGTTTCACATTGTCATTAAAACGGCTGATTTCAGTGTCTATGCCTTGTCTGCGTAATTGGGTGACTTTAGTGCCTTCATGGATGGTGGCTTGTAGTCCGTTATTCTGATCGGCATAGCTGCGGTGATCTATTTTTTCTCGGTAGCCTGCTCGTTCTAATGCGTGATTGGCTAAATTTGCCCACGTTTCCCGAATCTGTTTAATTTCGTCTTGGGTTGTACCCATACCAAGGCTTTTTCGTTTGGCGTTGCTGAGTTCAATATCGGTTTTGGTGGTCAGGGTGAGTTTATTGTCCGTGTCCAATTCGGCTTTTCGGGTGGTAAGCATGATATGGGCGTGATGATTCTTATCATTACCGCCTTTGCTGGGTTCATGGATGGCTAAATCTGCGATCACTCCATAGCGATCAACTAAGGACCTGGCAAAGTCTTTTGCCAAGTCCTTACGTTGATCAGCGTCTAATTCATCAGGTAGGGCAATGACCCATTCTCTAGCGGTTCGGGCATCTTTACGGTTTTCGGTTTTTTCTGCCAAGTTCCAAAGTTCACCACGGTCAATTTCAATATCTAAATTAGACAGAATTTCAGAATGGGCGACACCGTCTTTTCTCGTAAAGTCATGGGTCAGTCCTGTGCGTTCATCTTCTAGTTTTTCCCCTGCACGATATGCAGATGATGCAACCGCAGTTCGCCCCGAACTTCGGTTCACCGTTTTAGTGGAACAATGATAAATTGCCATGCAGTCGCCTTGGGGTGCTTTTGCTTTTAAAAAATTGCGTAGCAGTTTTTTGGGGTTAAGGGGTGTCCCCTTGCGCAACTTTGACTTGAACTTTGTTCAAGTCGTAAGTGCGCATTTCATGAAAAACACGATAGCATATTACCCGCTTGAATTTCAATTCATAGGGTCTTATGCTTGAGTGGTTTTCTATATTCCGAAATTAACCGTTATGACTAAATCTGC
>NZ_VPEG01000073.1:0-5334 GCF_013417275.1 Acinetobacter sp. YH16038
GGTCAGCCTGCCGCCTTGGGCCGGGTGATGTCGTACTTGCCCGCCGCGAACTCGGTTACCGTCCAGCCCAGCGCAACCAGCTCCGGCAACGCCTCGCGCACCCGCTGGCGGCGCTTGCGCATGGTCGAACCACTGGCCTCTGACGGCCAGACATAGCCGCACAGGGTATCTATGGCCGCCTTGCCGGTCTTGCCGGGGTCGATCCAGCCACACAGGCGCTGATGCAGCAGGCGGGCCGCTTCGCTGTCCAGCGCTCGCACCTCGTCCATGCTGATGCGCACATGCTGGCCACCACCCATGACGGCCTGAGCAATTAAGGGGTTCAGGGCCACGTACAGACGCCCGCCTGCCTCGTCGCTGGCGTACTCGGCAAGCAGCCGGAACCCCTGCCGCTTGCGGCCATTTTGGGCGATGATGGAGACTGTCCACAGGCGCTCAATGCACTCCCGGATTGCCTTGAACTGGCTGCCGCCATCCTCTGCATACCCGATTTCACGGGCCAGCGCCCGATAGCTGCCCTTAACCACCATGGCATCAGCGGTAACGGCCTCCCACTTGGGTTCCAAGAACAACCGGAGCTGCTGCCCGCCTTCGGTCTTGGGTTCTGGGCTAAGCACTAGGCCATTAGGCCCAGCCATTGCCACCAGCCCTTGCAGGATGCGCAGATCATCAGCACCCAGCGGCTCCGGCCCCTTGAACTCGATCCGCTTGCCGTCGCCGTAGTCATACGTCACGTCCAGCTTGCTGCGCTTGCGCTCGCCCCGCTTGAGGGCACGGAACAGGCCGGGAGCCAGACAGTGCGCCGGGTCGTGCCGGACGTGGCTGAGACTGTACTTGTTCTTAGGCTTCACCACGGCGCACCCCCTTGCTTTTGCGCTGCTTTTCCAGCACGGCGGGTTTGAGCACCCCGCCGTCATGCCGCCTGAACCAGCGGTCTTTGAACGGCACCCCATAGTTGGCCTTGCTGACACCAAAGCGGACGAAATAGGGCCGCTGTGAGTCGTCCACGCCCCATTCCTCGGCCTCGGCGGCCGTCATGCCGGACAGGTAGGACTGCCAGCGGATGTTATCCACCAGCACGGACGATCCCCGGCTGGCCTGCTGCTGGTCGCCTGCGCCCATCATGGCCGCGCCCTTGCTGGCATGGTGCAGGAACACGATAGAACACCCGGTATCGGCGGCGATGGCCTCCATGCGGCCAATCACCTGCGCCATGGGGCCACTGGCGTTCTCTTCCTCGATATGGAACCGACGCAGCGTATCCAACACCATCAGGCGGCGGCCCTCGGCGGCGCGCTTGAGGCCGTCGAACCACTCCGGGGCCATGATATTGGGCAGGCTGCCGATCAGCGGCTGGATTAGCAGACCGTCAGCCACGACTTGCCGTTGCTCGTCGGTCAGGTGCGCCCCCAATGCGTGCAGGCGGTGATGTATAGCGGTGGGCGGGTCTTCGGCGGGCAAGTAGATCACCGGGCCGGTGGGCAGCTCTCCCACGTCCAGCAGGTCGGGGCCGCCTGCGATCTGTGCGGCCAGCTGTAGAACCAGCATGGACTTGCCGGCCCCACCGGGGGACACCAGCGCCCCCACGGTACCGGCCACCATGTTGGGCAGTACGTAGTCAATCGGCGGCGGTAACTCTGTGAAGCTCGCCAGAATATCGATAGGCTTATGAGTAGCCATTGGTTTGCCTCCTTTGCAGGCGGTTGATGGTCAGGCGCTGGCGGGGCATCCCCGCCATGCGCCGCCTAGTCAGTGATAACACGCCACTCTCGCAGCCCAATTTCTCGCACGACCTTGGCCGCCGCATCCAGTGTCTTGAACTGCCGCACATCACCTCTGGCGGTGTGTAAGGTAGGTTGTGCGCTGCCAATGTTGCCGCTCAGCTCGATAGTCCACCCGTTATGCAGAACACTTGACGATCTCACCACGGCACCCTGAATCAATCCAAGCCCAAAATACTCTTTTGCCTTTCCTATATCCATTTTTTAATCCTACTATAAAGTCAAATTGTTTTGACAATATAGCAGTTTTGTTTTATCAAAACAAGCATTACATGCTTAAATCTGGCCCCTTGCTGCGCTGCTTCTGGGTCTGCTTCGCCAGCTCGGCGCGGGCCTCCTGCACCTGCGGAAGCTCCATCACCTTCTGCACCGTACGCTTGATGTAATCGGCCTCATGGCCCGCCTTGCGCTCCATGATAGCGGGGCTAGCCTCGGCCATGGCCTTGCTGATCTCGTCCGGCTCCCGGCCCTTGCTGGCCAGCTTCATGGCCGCGATGAAGTCGCACTTGCTGAGGTCATCACCGTACCGCTTGACCAGCCCGGCCATTTCGCTGCGGTAGTCGTCCACGACGCTGCGGCGATACCGACGCACACTCTGCGGGGCGGTGATCTCGGCCAGTCGTGCCGTCCGTTCCTGTCGGCGCTCGATGCTGTCCAACACCTGCCCGGCCTGCTGCATCAGCTCCGGCCCTGCGGTGGCACTCTTGCCGCTGGACTCCCGGCACAGCACCCACGGCTGATAGCCGGTGCGGCTGGTGTACTTGTCCTTGCGGTTGGTAAAGCCTGCCAGACGGCCATAGTGACGGCTGTCGGCGCTTGCCGGGTCGGCGTCATACTCCCGGGCCAGCTTCCGGGCGATTACGCCCCTATGATCTGCTGGGGCATCCTGAGCCACCTTCACCCATGCCTGATAATTCTTGAGGCTGGTCTCGATGATGGCGGCAGGCTCCCGGCCCTCCTGCTTCATGGCGTCCAGATCGTCGCTGCTGAGGTCGTCAACTAGCACCAGACCATGCCGGGCCTGCTCGGCGGGGCGAATGTAAATATCGTTGCCCTGGGCATTCATGCGCTTGAGCCAGGCGGCGTTCTGCTGCACTTCCTGCGGTGTCCATTCCCGGTTCATCATCTTGCCGCTGGCGGCATCCCGTATGCCGATGTCGTACCGGTCGCAGCCCATGGCCTTGAGCTGCCGGGCGATGGCTTGCGCGGTGCGGTCACCTTTCACTTGAGCTTGAAAATCAGCCATATGCTCCCCTGTTGCTCGATGATTTGCGGCTCCAGCCAAAGCCATGATGCGATCAGCAGCGCCAGAATAGGCATCACGGAAGCGATCAAGACCCCGGCCCACAACCTCCATGTCCAGCCACGGGCGGCGCTCCGGGCCGTCTGGCCGGCCTTGGCCAGTTCCCCTGCGGCTGCCCTCATGTCCTTTGCTGCCTGCCGCCATGCGCTCATGGCTTGCTGTTGCTGGCTCGTCCAGCTCGCGGCCTGCTCCTCGCTGGCCTGCTGTACCTCGGCGATCCGCTGCCGGGCTTCGTCCGCCAGTGTCGCCATGCTCTGGGCCAGCGGCTCTATCTCTGCCGCTAACTCGTTGATCCCTCTGGATTTCCTCACTCTGTCTATCGCGCTCATGCTCGATAACCTCCCGGTATTCTTGTAAGTCGATGATCTGGCCGTTGGCCGTGTCGATGGCTAGGGCGATATCGGCCCTCTCGGTGCGGATGCCCCGGCTCTCCATCTCCACCACGTTAGGGCCAAGATGGATGCCCGGCAAGCGCTCAATGCCCTGCGCCTCAAGGGTGCGATGGTCAATGCGGGCCTCGTGCCCGGCCTGTTCAAGGGCGCGGTTGGCGTAGTGGCTCCATGCCTCGCGGGTCTGCTCAAGCCATGCCTTGGGCTTCAGGCTCTCGGACTTCTGCGCCCCGCCCCGCTCTGGCTGTTTGCCGTTGTACCGCTTAAACCACTGGTCAGCCGGGCGCTCGATACCGTCGTTCTTCCGCTCGGAGATCATCAAGTGGCAATGGGGGTTCTCACCGTTACCGGCATGGATGGCCAGCGTATACGGCAGGCGCTCGCCCTCAGTCAGATGCCGGGCGAATTCGTCCACCAGCTCCCGCTGCTGATCTAGGGTCAGTTCGACCGGCAGGGCAAACTCAATCTCTTTGAATAAGCGACCGTTGGCCCGCTCGTACAGGTCGGCACCGTCCCAGTAGTCGGCGGGACGCTCGGCCCACTCGGGCAGGTGGCCGGACTGGGTGTGCAGCACCTCTTCACGGTCGCGGGAGTAACGGCCCTCCCGCTGGATGTAATCGGCTTTCGCCTTGGCCGATTGGCCGCCGTTCCGGCTGCCGGTCTTGGCCGTAAGGTGATAGATGGCCATAGGGGTTTAGCTCCATGCAATGGCCCTCGGAGAGCGCACAGCCCCGAAGGGGTGCCCCCAGGGCAGTTTCTTGAAGAGAAACCGGTAAGTGCGCCCTCCCGTAAAATGACGGTCGGGGTTTGCGGTGTCTGTGCTCCGATGATAGCATAATGACAAGCACATAACCAAGAGGATTATCAAAATGGCAAAAACAGCGGAACGGCTCGCCAAGCTGGAAGAACAACGGGCACGAATCAACGCCGAGATCCAACGGATCAGAGCACGGGAGCAGCAGCAAAAGCGCAAGGAAAACACCCGGCGCAAAGTGCTGGTAGGTGCATGGATACTCGGCAAAGTTGAAAACGGCGAGTGGCCAGAACAGCGCCTGCTCGATGGGTTGGACAGCTACCTAGAGCGCGACCATGATCGGGCACTGTTCGGACTTCCACCCAAGCAGAAACAGCAGCCACAGGAGCATGGTCAGCCGGAGCCGCAAGGATAGCCAAGCGCAAAGCGGTCAGAATGGCCCCTGAATGGCCCCTTCGGGGCTGCACACCGCCCCCACCCTTCGGGTAGGGAAAAGGCCGCTAAAGCGGCTAAAATCGCTCCAGCGTATTCCCGCGGGATTTGGTATGGGGTTTAGCGGGCTTTGCCCGCCTTTCCCCCTGCCGCGCAGCGGGTGGGGCCGGTGTGTAGCCTAGCGCAGCGGATAGAGAAGTTATCCGGCCTCTGGCCGGCATTTTAAGCAAGGGCAAACAGTGCCCCACTAGGGCGCTGTTAACCGCGCCTAGTGGATTATTCTTGGATAATCATGGATGGATTTTTCCAACACCCCACCAGCTCCCCCCCTTCCTGGGTTTGCAGGTTTAGGGGCGTGACAGTTACGCCGGGGGTTCGTGACAGTTACGCCGGGGGGGCGTGACAGTTACGCCGGGGGCGTGACAGTTGCGCCGGGGGACGGATGGCGTTTGCGATCATGAGGGCGAAGAAGCTCAACAGCATGGGCACGGTGGCGGCTGCGTTGCAGCACTGCTACCGCGACCGCGAGACGCCGAACGCCGATCAGGAGCGCACACCGGACAACGATCACCTGGCTGATACCAAGTGCCTTGGCCGCATGCCGAAAATTCAGATGCTCGGCGACGGCGATGAACTGAACAAGGGAAATGAGCGGTATCCTGCCAGACAGGATAC
>NZ_VPEG01000074.1:0-5158 GCF_013417275.1 Acinetobacter sp. YH16038
GAGAATTGAGACATCAATATGGCAATAAACTGATCCCACCGGGAAGCCGCTCTAAATTTCTGTCCAACATGGTGCACTTTAGCAAGTTGTTCAAAATCCTGTCGCACAACAGGTTTAATTAGCTCATGAAATACGGTATTCTGATGTGACAAAACCTGAATCCTGGTCGTTAAAGTGTTTGTTTGCACTCATATTTTAACTGTTAGGACTCAGGTTTTTTTATTTAAAGCAAACTATGGGACAGCAGTGAAGTACAACCCTTCCTTGATTCTGGCATTCAAGTTAGCAAATGCACTTGAAACGACGATTGAGGAACTGTTTAGTTATGCCGAGGAAGTAACATGACACTATATTGGGTATTGATGGCTAGTATCTTAAGTATTGTGGTGGCTGTGATTTGCTGTGAAATATATAAAATACGCTTTGAATGCTCACAAGAAGCCAAAGACGAAAGAGGAACAATGATTTTATTAAAGCAGAAGTCATTGTCCTATAACATTTTATTTTTGGGGATTAGTTCAGCCTTTTTGATCATCATCGGATTTGAAGGTTTCGGACTAAAATAGTTAGAATGTGAAATTTTCATTTACTGGATTATGTTCACCGGCTTCCTGCAAAGCATAGCATCAACCATTTATACGCATTATTTACGTAAAGATATCTTTAGCTAATATGTATGCCAAGAGAGATTTTCGAATCTTTCTTTTTATCAAAATTTAGAAACGTCGGCTAAAACGACGGCGATATTCTAAAGGTGTTAACCCTGTTTTTTTATAAAATAAACGCCGAAATGAACTTGGATCCTGATAGCCGACATTTTGCATAATCAGATCTATGGCCTGATCGGTTTCCTCAAGCCGTTTGCGTGCCGCTTCAATACGAATGGCTTGCAGATACTGATTCGGTGCAATATTTAGCGCCTGCTTAAAATGCCGGATTAAAGTACGAGTGGTGACATTAAAACGTTCTGCCAGCGCATTTAAAGTAAACTCTTCATGAAAATGCTGCTCTAACCAGTCCTGAACCTTTTGCACCAGTTCATCATGATGTGGTTGACCAATCTTCATTAAGGAATAAGACAATTGGCTATCGCGTCGATAATCAATCACAAAGGATTTGGCAGATTGCATGGCAACTTCAAAACCATAGAAACGTTCGATCAGATGCAAGCCTAGGTCAAACCAGGCCAAGCCTCCACCTGCACAGTAAATATTCTGATCCCGGCTAATCATCAGATCGGCATTGAGTTTGACCTGAGAATAACGTGCACGAAACATGTCCTGAAAGCCCCAATGCGTTGTCGCCACACGACCATCTAAAATACCAGCTTCTGCCAGAAAGAAATTCCCGGTGCAGTTTCCAGCGATTAAGGTAGATTGTGCATGAGCGGAAGTTAAAAACTGAATCAGGCCTGGGTTTTCATCCAGTACCTCTGGAATAGGTGCGGCGATGGTCGGCACTACCAGAATATCGGCAGTTTGAATCTCTTTATACGCATAATGAGCTTGCAATTCCAGACCGTTAATACAACGAATTGGTTGTCCATCTGGACTGGCGATCCTGACTTTAAACAGGCGTTGCACATTTTGCTGCTGAATCCGATTCCAGCTGACGCCAGCCATGGCGAATAAGTCGACGACACCTGTAATTGCTGAAGCCAAAGCACCATCAAAGCCTAAAATCACTACCTGTTGCATATTGTTCTATTTGTCGCTTTTCACCCGTTTCATGTCATTATTGACAATCCTCCTTGATAAATGCAACTGTTAGTCTTGATGCTATCTCAAGGATTGCACATTCAGGACTATACCGTGACTCAGCTAATTAATGATAAAGACCTCAATTTTCTGCTTTATGATGTTTTCAAACTCGAAGCCTTAACTGAACTGGAACGCTATCAGGATCATGACAAAAATACCTTTGATAGTATTCTGGAAACGGCAAAAGGCATCGCGACCGATTATTTTGCGCCGCATAATGCTAAGGCTGATCATCACGAACCGAGCTTTGATGGCAAACAGGTAAAGACCATTGATGAAGTGAAAATAGCATGGCAACAATTTGCTGATGCTGGTCTACTCTGCGCCCAGCATGATTACGCAGACGGCGGCATGCAATTGCCGACTTTGGTGAATATGGCCTGCAATGCCTACTTCATGTCGGCCAATCCTTCGACTGTTGCCTACTCTTTTCTGACAGCCGCTGCAGCAAATCTGATTCAAGCCTTTGCCTCTCCAGAACAAAAACAAATGTTCTTGCCGCATATGCTAAGTGGCCGCTTTGCTGGAACTATGGCGATGACCGAGCCGAATGTGGGTTCCTCTTTGGGAGATCTGACCACTAAAGCGATTCCTCAGTCAGATGGAAGCTACAAAATTAAAGGCCAGAAAATGTTTATTTCTGGTGGTGATCAGGACATTACTGAAAATATTGTGCATCTGGTTCTGGCTCGTATCCAGGATGCTCCGCAAGGGGTAAAAGGTATTTCCCTATTCATCGTGCCGAAATTCAAAACCAATACAGATGGAACTGTAGGTGAATCCAATGATGTCCATCTGGCTGGCCTGCTACACAAAATGGGCTATCGCGGCACAACTTCAACAGTGCTAAGCTTTGGAGAAAATAACAATTGCTTAGGCTATTTAATTGGTGAAGCGGGACATGGTTTAAAATACATGTTCAAGATGATGAATGAAGCGCGCGTTGGTGTTGGCCTCGGTGCAGCCATGATCGGTTATCGTGGTTATCTGGAGTCTCTGGACTATGCTAAAAACCGTCCTCAAGGCCGTCCGGTTCATGAAAAAACACCTGACGCTAAACCTGTTAATATCATTGAGCATACGGATGTCAAACGTATGCTACTGGCACAAAAATCTTATGTTGAAGGTGCTTTGGCGCTGTGCTTATTTGCAGCTCGTTTAATTGATGAACATCAGGCTGCACAAGATGAAGAGAGTGCCATTTTACTCGATCTCATTATACCAGTGGTCAAGTCCTTCCCTTCTGCCTATGGTCCTAAAGCCAATGATCTAGCGATTCAGGTCTTGGGTGGTGCGGGCTATACGCGTGAATATCCGGTTGAGCAATGCTATCGGGATAACCGTCTTAATCCGATTCATGAAGGCACTTATGGGATTCAGTCTCTGGATCTATTAGGCCGTAAACTCTGGCAGCACAATGGCAAAGGCCTGACCCTGCTCATGCAACGCATCCAGAAAACCTTGTCTGAGATTCAGGATAGCAAGTTAACAGAACTGGCAGATGTCTATAAACAGCATCTTGTCACTGTGCAAAAAACCACACAGGTTTTAGGTCAGGCTCTGCATCAAGGCAAAGTTAGTGAAACTTTGGCCAATTCTGGCCTATATCTGGATATGATGGGCAAAACTATTATTGCGTGGCTGTGGCTGGAAATGGCCAATCAGGCTCAACTTAAATTTGGCACATCTTCTCAACAGGAAGATCAAGCCTTTCTGGCGGGTAAAATTCAGGCAGCTCAATATTTTATTCATTGGGAACTGCCTGAAATTGAACATCAGGCTAAGTTACTGATGAACTTCGATGACACCTGTCTAAATATGCAAAGTGACTGGTTCTAAATAAAAATCAATAAAAAATGCGCCTCGAATGGCGCATTTTTTATTGGTTTACATCATCAAGCCGCAGTGTCTTTTAGACCAAATTTCTTAAGCAGCTTGGCACGTTTCGAAGGCAGAATATTCGCTTTAGCCAGATCGCCTTGATAATGTTGATACACACGTTGATCCATCATCTTGTACCACAATGGTGGAATCAGTGCCGGTATCAGCATGGTGGCATAACCACTTGGTAATTCTGGTGCTTCATCAAAATGTCGCAATGCCTGAAATGGTCGGCTTGGATAGGCATGATGATCCGAATGGCGTTGTAACTGGTACAGGAACAGGTTGGTCACGATGTTGTTATTGTTCCAGCTATGTTCGGGCAAGGTTCGCTCATAGGTACCATCTGCTTTTTGCCCGCGTTTCAATCCATAGTGTTCGATATAATTCACGATCTCAAACAGGCTGATGCCGTAAAAGGCTTGGGTCAGCGTATAAGGAATGATTTTCTTGCCATACGTTTTCAGCATTAAGGCATGGTAACCTGCGCTCATCGCCCAGCCATGAAATAACTCATTTTCCAGACTAAAAAATTTTAAGCCTTTACGTTCCAAACGTCTTTTTTCTATCTGAATTGCTGATTTCAAGCCACCCAATACAGTACGTGGCCAGAAGCGGTAGAAGGATTCCCCCATTTTCGAAGATGCCGGGTCTTCTGGCGTCGCCACTCGTTTATGATGTCCATAAGGATGCTCAATCCGGAAATGGTTATAAGCCAGTGGCATCAGACTGGCATGTGACCAGTAGTGATCTTTTTTCTGAGGGCGATGGCTCAGCTCATGTGCAGTATTCACACCGATTCCATTGATCGCCCCCATAGAAACGCCAAGTAGAACCTGATCGACCAGAGAAACATTTGGACGGGATACGACATAGCCTGCAAAAGCATTGGCAGCCATTTGCAAAGGAATAAACACCTTCACGATCCGGTCATAATAAGGATCTTTGACCAATGCCTGAATCTGCTCATCATTTGGATTATTGGCATCATCACCAATTAAAGCATCTAATGTTGGGATAATCACATGCAATAATAAAGGCCCACCCATCGCAAAGACTTTTTTAGTGGCTTTGGGACCAAAATGATAGCCAGCCAGAATTCCCATACCGATCACAGGCAAACCGGGACTCAGCAGCCAGCCAAAACGTTTTTTATCCAGTTGTAAACCTTTCAGTGCTGACGCATCCTGCGTGAACTGAGCTTTGCTAATTTGTGCAGGGGCATTCATTGCGACCCTCCTTTTTATGTTACTCTGCACATATAGTTGAATATTTCAGCATTAGCGAACAGTATTGAACGTCCAGAAAAACTATGTCAGCGTCTTTGGCGCATTAGGCCAAATCTTGGCCTTAAATCACAAGACTGGGCTATTTAAATTTAATTAAATGAACTCTGTACACGACAAATTTCACAGAACCCTTATCCTATCAGGATTCTGCTTTCTTAAAATTGCCAAAATTTCCTTAAACTCTTCTTTTTTCCCAAAACCAATTAAACGCTGAATCGCCATTTGAAC